>NZ_NPKW01000055.1:0-101085 GCF_002265885.1 Vibrio sp. 03_296 | reverse complement strand
ATGGGGTGAAGTTCCTTGGCGTTGAAATCGGGGAACAATACACCCGTATTCAGCCCAAGAAACTGGCTCTGTTCAAACAGACGTTGAAGCAGATGAGCAAACGCAATGGCGGAAAGCCGCTAGTGCAAGTCATCAACGAGCTAAATCCCGTTTTACGAGGGTTCAGTCAGTACTTCAGGATCGCCAATACCAGCAGGGAGTTCTCGCGAATAGCAGGATGGTTAAGGCGCAGACTGCGCAGCATCCAGTTAAAATTATGGAAGAAACCGTTACGGCTGCACCGCAAGCTGAAACAGCTTGGTTACAAGCCGCCGTTCAGGTCAATTCAAATGAGTAGCTGGAAAAATGCGCAGAGTCCCTTAGCCAGTTATGCGATGCCAAATCAATGGTTTAACGATCTTGGTTTGTTCAATATCGAGCATGTTAGGACAGGATACGTGTTCAGCAATTATGCTGAATGGAAGTGTGCATGAGCCGTATACGAGGCCCGTACGTACGGTTCTGTAAGAGGGATGAGGCGGCAACGCCTCACCCTACTTGTTGTGTGTGGTTGATAGCATTCGACTCAACAAAGAGTAAAGAGAGCCATTGCTCCCTTTCTTTGCTCTTACTATTTGCTGCGCTTGACCGCCATATGTGCAAGTGCAATCAATGCTTGCTTGTATTCAGACTCAGGTAACACCTGCAACTCCGCAATAGCCTTATCGGCTTCTTCCATGGCTTTTGCTTCAGTGTAGGTCAACGAACCTGCTTGTTGCATTACGGCTAGAATGTCATCTAGACGTTCCATCCCATTGGCATTCTCGATCGCTTCTCGGATCATCTGCGCGTTTTCTGCATTGGTATGACGCATGGCATGTAACAAGGGGAGAGTGGGTTTGCCTTCTGCGAGATCATCCCCAACGTTTTTACCCATTTCTTCGCCATCTGAGGTGTAATCCATCACATCATCGATCAACTGAAACGCGGTGCCGAGATACTTACCATAATTTTGCAGTGCGGTTTCGACATCCGCCGGAGCATCGTTGAGTATGGCACCAATCTGCGTTGCGGCTTCAAACAGGCGTGCGGTCTTTGAGTAGATCACCTGCATGTAGCTTTCTTCAGTGGTATCAGGATCGTTACAGTTCATTAACTGCAATACTTCCCCTTCCGCAATAATGTTAACGGCATCGCTCATGAGCTTCAGGATCTTCATGGATCCTAGCTCTGTCATCATTTGAAAAGAGCGCGTGTAGATGAAGTCACCAACCAAAACGCTGGCAGCGTTGCCAAATGCAGCGTTAGCGGTGGCTTTGCCACGACGCATATCCGACTCATCCACCACATCATCGTGCAGCAAGGTTGCGGTATGAATAAACTCGATGAAAGCGGCTGCTGTTGTGTGAGCATTACCCTGATAGCCTAACGCTCGCGCTGAAAGCACGGCCAAAAGAGGGCGAAGACGTTTGCCACCACCACTGATGATATAAAAACCAAGTTGATTGATTAAAGAGACATCAGAATTGAGTTGGGCTTGAATTGTTTCATTCACTTTTGCCATGTCATCGGCAGTAAGCGCTTGGATAGTTTTAAAATCCATCGTATATCCGGCTGAAGTTAGACCCTGCAAGGCTTAATCGATTTGTATAATTGTCGAATAATACACTAAAAAACATTGATTAATACATTACTAAAGGGCATGATTGCCGCACTTTTATTTGGCGATTAGCTTTTCGCCAATTTTTTCAAAATATGGCTTGTCATAGGGAGCTCCTTTCTGTAGAATCTGCGCCCTATTGATGATTAGTTTAGCGCACACCCTTATTGCACAAAATATAGGCATAGGCTGTGCGGAAAGAGCGGAGTAAAATATGTACGCTGTTTTCCAATCTGGTGGTAAACAACACCGTGTAAGCGAAGGTCAAACTCTTCGTTTAGAGAAATTAGACGTTGAAACTGGTGCAACTGTTGAATTTGATAAAGTTCTTCTTGTTGCTAACGGCGAAGACATCAAAGTTGGTGCTCCTCTAGTTGAGGGCGGTAAAGTAGTTGCTGAAGTTGTACAACACGGTCGTGGCGATAAAGTTAAAATCGTTAAGTTCCGTCGTCGTAAGCACTCTCGTAAGCAACAAGGTCACCGTCAGTGGTTCACGGAAGTGAAAATCACTGGTATCAACGCGTAATCTATTAGGAGAGTTTAACAATGGCACACAAAAAAGCTGGTGGTTCTACTCGTAACGGCCGCGACTCAGAAAGCAAACGTCTGGGTGTAAAACGTTTTGGTGGTGAATCTGTTCTTGCAGGTAACATCATCGTTCGTCAACGCGGTACTCAGTTCCACGCTGGTAACAACGTTGGCCTAGGTAAAGACCACACTCTATTCGCTCTAACTGACGGTAAAGTTAAGTTCGAAGTGAAAGGTCCTAAAAACCGTAAATTCGTAAGCATCGAAGCTGAGTAATTTAGGTTTCTAGCTGAATCGAAAAACCCTGCCGTAATGGTGGGGTTTTTTATTGCAGTCGACATATTCAAAACACCCTCTCATGGTGTCTTCAATCTGTCATCTGCTAAAATGTAGTGATATTGATTTACGGGCGAAAGTAGCCGGAGTAAGAAATGAAATTCGTTGATGAAGCGGTAATTAAAGTTCAAGCTGGCGACGGCGGAAACGGTGTTGTAAGTTTCTGGCGTGAAAAATTCGTGACCAAAGGTGGCCCAGATGGCGGCGACGGTGGTGACGGTGGTGATGTATACATCCAAGCTGACGAAAACTTAAATACGCTGATTGACTACCGTTTTCAACGCTTCTATGAAGCGGAGCGTGGCCAAAATGGTAGTGGTGGTAATTGTACCGGTAAACGTGGTAAAGACATTACTTTACGCGTGCCAGTTGGTACACGTGCAGTCGATATTCATACCAATGAAATCGTGGCGGAAGTCGCTGAGCACGGAAAGAAAGTCATGGTCGCCAAAGGCGGCTGGCATGGTTTAGGTAACACGCGTTTTAAATCGTCAGTGAACCGCGCGCCACGTCAGAAAACCATGGGTACAAAAGGTGAGATTCGCGAACTGCGTTTGGAGCTATTGTTATTGGCTGATGTGGGTATGTTAGGTTTGCCGAATGCTGGTAAATCAACCTTTATCCGCGCGGTCTCTGCAGCGAAACCGAAAGTCGCGGATTACCCGTTCACTACCTTGATCCCAAGTCTGGGTGTTGTGAGTGTTGTTCCTGAGAAAAGCTTTGTTGTTGCTGATATTCCAGGGTTGATTGAAGGTGCGGCTGATGGCGCTGGTTTGGGGATTCGTTTCCTTAAACACTTAGAACGTTGTCGCGTATTGCTGCATATGATCGATATTTTCCCAATTGATCAATCGGATCCTGTACAAAATGCACTGACCATCCTTGATGAGTTAGAGCAATACAGCGAGAAGTTGGCCAATAAACCTCGTTGGTTAGTATTTAACAAGGTGGATCTTGTTAGCGAAGAGCAAGCGGATGAGATCATTCAAGAAGTGATTGATGCGTTAGGCTGGGAAGAGCAATACTTCAAGATCTCTGCGGTAAATCGTCAGGGCACTAAAGAGCTTTGTTACAAACTCGCTGACTTTATGGAACAGTTGCCACGTGAAGAGCAAGAAGTCTCTGAAGAAGAGAAAGTGAACTTCATGTGGGATTACCACCCTGATGCAAATCAAGGCGAAGTTATCACTGAAGATGATGACGACGATTGGGATGACTGGGACGATGAAGAAGATGACGGTCACGTTATCTACGTTCGTGAGTAATCGAGATATTACGATTAAAAGCCGCAATATTATTTGCGGCTTTTTTGCATCTAAATCATGTTTAGTCCGTTTTTTTTCGGGCAGAATATTTGTTTTTCGAGGCGCTTTTGCCTTTTGTTTCAATTAACAGGTCCGATCAAAAGGAATTAGGAAGTTGTTATGGCATCAACACAGCGAGCCATCTCTCGGTTGGTCGCACAAGCGGGGCAGATGTTATTAGCGCATGGAGCGGAAAGTACCTTGGTGGGCGATATTATGCGCCGCATTGGTATTGCATCTGGCGTCAGCGAAGTCGAAGTGGCGCTCTCTGCCAACGCATTGGTTGTCACCACTGTGATGGATGGTCACTGCATTACCACCACGCGGAGCTGCGTCGATCGTGGTATCAATATGAAAGCGGTCACCGAAATTCAGCGGATTTGCATCATGATGGAAAAAGGGATGCTTGATCCGATGATGGCTCAGAGAAAACTGAATAATATCAGTCCAGAGCGTTACAACCGCTGGTTAGTGGTGTTTATGATCGGCATCTCTTGCGCCTCTTTTGCTCGTTTAGCGGGGGGGGATTGGGCCGTGTTTGCGATGACATTTTTGGCTTCGGCTTGCGGCATGATCGTTCGTCAAGAAATAGGACATCGTCATTTCAACCCACTCTTGAACTTTGCCGCAACGGCGTTTGTGACCACTCTTATCTCTGCACAAGCAGTCATTCTTGAAATTGGCAACTTGCCGACGGTGGTGATGGCGTCTTCTGTGTTAATGCTGGTTCCTGGTTTTCCATTGATTAACTCGGTTGCAGATATGCTTAAAGGCCATATCAACATGGGTATTGCTCGCTTCGTTATGGCGAGTTTACTGACGTTGGCGACCAGCTTAGGGATTGTCGCGGCGATGAGTGTAACGGGTATTTGGGGATGGTCGAGCTAATGGAATTGCTAATCGGTTTACTCAACGATATGTTTTTTGCCGCGATTCCAGCGGTTGGGTTTGCATTGGTGTTCAATGTGCCACCGAGAGCGTTAATTTATTGTGCGCTCGGCGGAGCCATTGGTCATGGCAGTCGATATTTAATGATGAAATTTGGTATCCCGATTGAATGGGCGACGTTTTTTGCAGCTACCTTAGTCGGGATGATTGGTGTGTACTGGTCACGGCGTTTGTTAGCGCACCCGAAGGTGTTTACTGTCGCGGCATTGATTCCAATGGTTCCCGGTGTCTTTACTTTTAAAGCCATGATCGCAATGGTGGAGATCAACCATCTTGGCTATACCCCAGAGTTGGTGGCGGTTTGTATGGAAAACTTTTTAAAAGCGATGTTCATCATTGCGGGATTGGCGGTTGGCCTTGCCGTTCCTGGGCTGTTATTCTACCGCCGCAGACCAATAGTGTAAGGAAGAGAGATGATCATCAGTATGATTGCCGCCATGGCAAAGCAAAGAATCATTGGTAAAGATAACCAGATGCCTTGGCATCTTCCCGCAGATTTTGCTTGGTTCAAACGCTGCACGATGGGGAAACCGGTCGTGATGGGGCGTAAAACGTATGATTCGATTGGACGTCCGTTGCCAGGGCGATTGAATATTGTGATTAGTCGTGATGAAAGCTTGGTTATTGAGGGGGTCACCATGGCCAGCTCGATTGCGCATGCCTTAGCGTTGGCGGGGGATGTGGATGAAGTGATGATCATAGGTGGCGGTTCAATTTACGCTGAGTGTTTACCAAAAGCAGACAAACTTTATCTGACGTTTATCGATGCCACTATTGATGGTGATACTCAGTTTCCTGATTGGGGGGCGCAATGGTACGAGAGCCATCGCGAACATTATTCTGCTGATGAGAAAAATGGCTACGCGATGGATTTTGTTATTTTAGAAAGAGAGATTTGCTAGTTTGCTAGTGCCTTCTGACTAAATACTTGTTTGTCTTCCCAGCGAATTAGAGTAAGGCTGCCATTCCAAACGCAGCCTGTATCCAGACCAATCACTTCTTCGCTAATATAGCCTTCTAAAGCCGCCCAATGACCAAATAAAACGGGTTTCTCAAGTGTTCGACGCTGTGGCAATTTAAACCAAGGCATCAGTTCGCTCTCTTTTACTTCTGATGGTGGCAATTTGCAATCCATATCCAAACGCCCATCGGTGAAGCAAAAGCGCATGCGTGTAAAGGCATTGATGATGTAACGGTAGCGATCCAAGCCGGAGAGATTGTCCTGCCAGAGGTCGGGTTGGTTACAGTACATGTTCTCAATCAGCCAGCGGTAATTTTCGCTGCGTAGCAGGCTTTCCACTTCCTCAGCACATTGGCGTGCCGTGCTAAGATCCCATTGAGGCGAGATGCCCGCATGGCAAACGATAAATTCTGCGTGTTCTGCGAGAAGTGGTTGCTGGCGCAGCCAGTGGAGTAGTTCACTGCCATCTTCACTTTCAAAAATTGGCGCAGTTTTGTCTTTGGCTTTGTTATTGCGGATCCCGAGAGATACGGCAATGAGATGGAGATCGTGGTTACCGAGAACCACTTTGGCACTGTCGCCGAGTGATTTGATAAATCTCAGTGTTTCTAATGATTTTGGTCCGCGAGCGACCAAGTCACCTGCGACCCAGAGTGTATCCTGGTTTTTATCGAACTGGCACTGTGCTAACAGCAGCATCAGTTCATCAAAACAGCCTTGGATGTCTCCAACAATATAGTTTGCCAAATTATTGCCTCAAATCAGTTGAGAATGTTTGGAACCGCGAGGCGGAAAGGTTCGATTTCGACAACAAATTCTTTGCCTTGAGCATCGTGCATGATGTATTGACCCTGCATGACGCCAACTGGGGTGTCTAATGCGGTACCACTGCTGTAAGTGTACTCATCACCAGCATCGATAAACGGTTGTTGGCCGACGACGCCATCACCTTCGACAGAGATCTGTTTGCCATTGGCATCGGTGATCAACCAACGTCGACTAAGCAGCTGTACGGTCTCAGAGCTGTGGTTTTTAATGGTAATGATGTAAGCGAAGATATAGCGAGCAAGTTCAGGATTGGATTGTTCTTCGACGTATTTGGTGTGAACTTGAATGTGAATACGGGGTTGAGATACGTCCATGCTGACTCCGTGTTTGGAAAAGCAGAGAGTGAGTCTATGCTCACTCTCATAGCGATAGATTTATTTATGGTTAGCATCCAGCCAGTTTGCCATCGCCACAAATTGCTGCAGCGTCAGATTCTCTGGACGCATGCCAGGGTTTACCCCGAGCTCTTCAAGAACTTGTTCACTCATCAGCGACTTATAACAGTTACGCACGGTTTTGCGGCGTTGGTTAAAGCCTTCGCGACAAACGCGTTCTAGCCATTGCAGGTTATTCGCTGGGTGAGGTAAGGTCTCGTAAGGAACGAGGCGAACCACCGCTGAGTCTACTTTTGGTGGTGGTACAAAGGCAGTTGGTGGTACTTCTAACACAGGGACCACTTTACAGTAGTATTGTGCCATTACTGTCAGACGACCATAGGCTTTGCTACCCGGACCTGCAGCAAGGCGGTTCACCACTTCTTTTTGCAACATAAAGTGCATGTCTTGAATATCTTTGTGAAATTCAAACAGGTGGAACATTAGCGGCGTTGAAATGTTGTAAGGTAGGTTACCAAAAATACGTAATTTATTGTTTGGTTTCACTAATTGAGTGAAATCAAAACGCATCGCATCCCCTTCATGAATCGTCAGTTTGTCTGCCAATTCGGGATGGGTACGAAGGCGCTCCGCCAAATCTCGGTCAAGTTCGATAACGGTGAATTTGTCCACTTCGCGGCCAACTGGCTCGGTAATCGCGCCTAAACCAGGACCGATTTCAACCAGGTTTTGTCCCGGTCTCGGGTTAATGGCCGAGACGATACCATCAATAATGTATGGATCGTTAAGGAAGTTCTGACCAAAGCGTTTACGCGCTTTGTGCCCCATATGGACATCATTTCTCATTGTTTTTTCTCTACCAGTTCTATCGCATGCTGAAGTGCTGTTCGGAAGCTCCCTGTATCCGCTTGGCCAGTCCCGGCTAAATCGAGTGCAGTTCCGTGATCTACCGATGTTCTTATAAAGGGTAGACCAAGAGTAATGTTGACCGACTGACCAAATCCTTTGTATTTCAACACAGGCAAGACTTGGTCGTGATACATTCCTAGAACAGCATCGGCATCGTTTAAATATTTTTCATTGAAAATGGTGTCTGCTGGCAATGGGCCTAGCAGATGGATTCCTTTTTCTTGACGAATTTTTTCCAGCGTCGGCGTGATGGTTTCAATCTCTTCACTGCCTAAGCATCCGTCTTCTCCTGCGTGCGGGTTTAAGCCACACACGTAAATCTTAGGTTCGGCAATGGCGAATTTTTCTACTAAGTCGCGATGCAAAATATCGATGATTTTTTCCAAACGCTCCGCTGTCACTGCTTTTGATACGTACGCTAAAGGTATGTGAGTAGTCACTAATGCGACTCTTAATCCTTCCGTAGCTAACATCATGACCACAAGAGGCGTGTTTGATAGCTCGGCAAAAAACTCGGTATGGCCGCTAAAAGCAACTCCAGCTCGGTTAATCACCCCCTTGTGAACAGGGCCGGTGACAATAGCATCAAATTCGCTTTTCATACAGCCTAAAGCGGCTCTTTCCAGCGTTTTTAATACATAATGACCATTCTCTTCATTGAGCTGCCCTGCCATACAAGTGCTTGGCATATCAATATGCTCGATCACTAATGTCCCCGCTTGCTGGGGGGATGGTGCAGTTGAAGCATCATAATCAAGCAGGGTAACGTTAATCCCCAATTGCTCTGCACGTTGGGCGAGCATTTTTTTATCTGCACACACCACTAACTGGTGTGGCCAATGCTCTTTTGACAAGGCGAGAACGAGATCGGGACCAATGCCAGCAGGTTCTCCAGCCGTCACCACTAAGCGTTTAACCATCGTTTTCTTCCTCGTTGATGATCTCGACAAACGCACCTGCTCGAAGCTCTTGCATCCACGCGCCGACTTCCTCGTTGAATTTACGATTAAAGAGGATGCGATAGGCCTTGTTTTTCATCGCAGAGTCGGTGCGGTCGACTTCACGGCGGTCAAGCACTTCAACAATATGCCAGCCATGCACGGTCTTAAAGGGTTCACTGATGGTTCCTACCGGCAATGTTTCAACTTGGTGCTTAAACTCGGGTACATACAAATCAGGTGTTTGATAGCCTAACTCACCGTCTTGCGCTGCTGAGCCTGGATCTTGGCTGTATTGCTGCGCCAACTCACCAAAGGTTGCCTCACCTGCGCGAATTCGACGGATAAACTCATTCAGTTCACGCTGCGCACCTTCGTCACTTAAAATCACGGTTGGTTTAAGAAGAATATGACGTGCATTCACTTCTGTTACAGCAACCGTCTCTAAGCCTTTCACGTCTTCGATTTTGAGAATATGAAAGCCTACACCACTGCGGAATGGGCCAATGATGCTGCCTTTATTTTGCATTTTGATTTGGTCAGCAAAAATGGTTGGCATCTCTTCTTTACGCATCCACCCCCAATCACCGCCTTGCAGTGCTTTGGGTCCTTTGGAATAAGTGTAAGCCATGGTGCTGAAATCAGCCCCTTGCTTGAGCTTTTCAACCAACTCTTTTGCCTGTGCTTCTAAGGCCGATTTGTCTTGCCCATCGGTAAAACGCAACTGAATGTGGCCAATACGATACTCAACGCTAGCGTTGGTTTCTTTCGACAGCAGTTCAGCGAGGTTATCCACTTCTGCCGGCAAAATATTGATACGACGTCTCACTAAGGCATTTCGTGCTTCAGATGCCGCCATCTCTTTACGAATTTGTTCGCGAAACTCTGCGTAACTCACCCCTTCGCTGGCAATGGCCGCCGAGAGTTCGTCGATGGTTTGATTATTGTTGCGTGCAATTTCCTCAATCGCTTGATTGAGACGTGTATCATCAATGCGTACGCCAATGCGGTCGGCTTCTTGTGTTTGCAGTGTGTCGATGATTAATTTATCGACGATTTGTTCGTTTAGCACGTCAGCATCGGGTAGGGCTTGTCCGCTTTTTTTTGCGTTAGCGCGCAAGGTTTTGGTCGCGGTATCAATATCACTTTGTAAGATCACGCCATCGTTGACGATCACGGCGACCTTATCTAGCTCAACAGGAGCAGAAACGGCGCTGCCAGTGACCAGCATGCCAAGTAAAAGGGTTTTCCAAATGTTCATTTTGTAATCCATATAACGTTTTGTCTCTTTCGATAAGGTCATCAAAAGTACTAATTATTCAGATAGAAAGGGCGACCGTAGGTAATCGCGTTATCTGTGCTATCCAATTCTTTTGCAGCGGTTTCTGCTTTGTTCTTAGTAGCAAACCCTTGAATACCAAAGTTTACGCTAATGTTGGTATCGTAGACCGGATTGTTACTATCGCCGCCGACCACGTCATTGCGCCATTTCACTAATTGGTTGGTGTAAGTAAAACCGATATACCAACAATCTGATTGGTATCGCAAACTGGCCATCCATTCCAAGTCGATCTCTTCGGTCAAATCGTAATAATACTGACCGCTTGCAGACCAATGGCGGTTAATGTTGTAGGCTCCGACAATCCCCGCTTGCGAGATTCCTTTGCGGGTAATCTTGTCTAACTCATCAAAGCTGATGGTATCTTCGATGTAATCTTTGGTGACATAGCGATAATTACCTTGAATAAAGCCATCGGTAAACTGATATTCCAAGGTGCTGTTAGCCAACTGCATCGCATTGAGATCGATGTCGTATTGGATCCCACCGTGATAGAACAAAAAGTCTTCGTAGTTGAAATCGGTCTCTACGGCCCAAGAGGAATAGTTTGACGTTTCTTCTTGGTTGCCTGTCAATTTGGTTTTCTTGTCAATGTAGTAAATTTGACCGAATGAGATGTTCAAACGCTCCTTGTACTCATCGTCAAAGAAGCGAGTGCTGGCACCATAACTCAGTTGGTTTGCTGCGGCGATTTTGTCGATACTACTGTACTTACGACTGCGGAAGAGGCCGTAATAATCGGTTTGTAGCAGCGTCGTATCATAGTTGTAGATATTGCCCTGTTCTTCTTCTGGTACATAGAGGTACTGAATTTGTGGCTCTAAACTTTGCGTGTAGCCTTCAAAGAGTTTCGCTTCACGCTCAAGATAAATACGAGCATGAGAGCGGTATTCAGGAATGACACGCGCAACGGTTTCATCCAACTGAGACTTCAGCGTTGGGTCGGTTAATCTATCAAGATCTTGCTGATAGTAGGTGGCTAAAAGGCGTGCTTCGGTCGTCCATGTCGCCCAACTGGTTGAGAGGGGAATGGTTAACCCAGGCTCGACGTGCGCACGCAGTGCATTCGGTTTCGAGGCATCTTGAATATCAAATTGTGTTAACTCACTTTTAACGTCAAAGTTGAGGTAATTACCAAGCAGTGGAGTGTAGAAGTTGAACTTCACCTGCGGCAGCAGTCGATAAGGTTGATTGTTATCTTGCAATAAGATTTGGAAGTCTCGCACTTGCAGCGACATATCCCAAAAATCGGAACGGTAAGCCACTTTGCCTTGTTGCATCAATTGGCCGTCTTCTCGGTTACCTAGATCGGAGCTCAAATCGCGGAAGTAATCGATATCACTGACTTGAGAGTAGTCGAGAGAAACCAACCACTGCTTATTGATGATGCCATCATGTTTGTACTGATAACCCCAACGATCTTCATCGTTGTATTTTTCATCCCCAGGTAAGTATTCACCTTTGAGTTCACCAGAACCCCAGCCATCGCTTAGATAGCGGAAGTCTGCATCTTGCTTCACCCCACGCTGTTGCATGTAGAGTGTCGTGAGCGTTAAATCGTAATTGGGTGCAATGTTCCAGTAGAAAGGAACTTCGATTTCTAAACCATCGCTAGAACCATAGTTCACTGACGGAAAAAGAAAACCCGTTTTACGAGTGTTGCCGATCGGTAGAGTGAGGTAGGGAGCATAAAAAACCGGTACGTCGAGCACTTCAAACCGTGGGTGGTAGAACGTTGCGGTTTCTTCATTTTGATCAACTTCAATACTGGATGCGACCAAACGCCACGCGTTGTCATCCTCAGGACAAGAGGTGATAGAGCCATCTTCTAATTCGTAAACCGCTTGGCCTGTTTTGGCGATGTAGGCCGCTTGGCCTCGTCCTTGCTGGCAAAGAAACTGATATTCAGTATTTTCTAGCGAGAAGGTCTCTGACGTCATATTATTGGTGACTTTGCTAGAGCTTGCTTTGACTTCACCATCATTGAAAGTGACATTGCCTTCTGCCACAACAATGTTTTCTTGTTGATGCAAGGTGACGGATTCTGCCGTAATTTTTTTGTTGCCTTGAGTGACTTCAACATCGCCCGAGTAAATGGCTTTGTCGCCATTGATGGCTTGCAGGTTATCCGCTTGAATCACGATTTCAGCATTCGCATCATTTTTTTCAGTGTCGACCAAGCATTGATCTGTAGTGGGCATTTCCTGCACACTGTTGTTTAATATCGCTTCAGCTTGAGCGTAGGGGGCAAACAGAGCGGTGGCAATTGAAGCCGCTAAAAATGTCCGGGAGAAATGTTGCATTAAAGGAACTATCCTATGTCACTGCTGCTCGATGGCTCGATGATGGCCATGGTGAAAAAATGATTGCCTTATCATAAAGGAAATCCGTGCTTCCAGCACTATATGACCGTCAATGACGGGAAAAATTCATAGATAGAGAACTCACAAATGCAGATTTTTGGCAAAATTCTTGGTGCCTTTTTTGGTTTTTTGTTCGGCGGGGTGTTTGGGGCGCTGTTCGGTTTATTTATTGGTCACCAGTTCGACAAAGCACGACGCTTGAGTCAAGCGGGCTTTAAAACCGCAGGTTTTGGGCAAGGACCAAGTCAAGCTCAGCGACAAGAGGAGTTTTTTAAGTCCGCTTTTGCTGTTATGGGACATGTGGCTAAAGCAAAAGGCCAAGTCACCAAGGAAGAGATCCAACTCGCCAGTGCAATGATGGATCGAATGAGCTTGCATGGCGAACAGCGCAGAGCAGCGCAAGATGCGTTTCGTGAAGGAAAAGAGCGTGATTTCCCTCTGGAACAAGTCTTAGAGAGAGTTAAAATTGCCACTAGTGGCCGTTTTGATTTATTGCAGTTCTTTTTGGAATTACAGATCTCTGCGGCTTTTGCCGATGGCGATGTGCATCCAAGTGAACGGAATGTATTGCACAAGATTGCGCGAGGTTTAGGATTTTCGTCTGAACAGCTCGAGCGTCGTTTGCAGATGCAAGAAGCGGCATTTCGTTTCCAGCGTCAGGGCGGATTTGGGGGACAACAGCATCAATCTCATCACTCATCTTCTCACGGTGGCTGGCAGCAAGCGTCGCAAACTGACCGTCTCGCGGATGCCTATAAGATCTTGGGCATTGACGCTAATGCCGATGGCAAAGAGGTGAAACGCGCTTATCGTAAGTTAATGAATGAGCACCACCCTGATAAATTGATGGCGAAAGGTCTACCGCCAGAAATGATGAATATGGCGAAAGAAAAATCGCAAGAAATTCAAAGTGCTTACGATCTTATTAAGAAAGAAAAAGGCTTCAAGTAGCCAACAAAAAACAGGACGATGAGATCGCCTGTTTGTTCTCATTCATATAAAAAGAGAAAGGCCGTATATCGGCCTTTCTGCGTTTATTGGGCTTGGTTGAGATTCCAGTCATAGTCGTACTCGATTTGACCAGAAAAATCTTGATACTGTGGCGCATAGCGGCCAATGTGGGAAAATAATCCCGCTTTACCACCAAAATCATCCGCAAACCAATCGTATATTGAAGAGAGCTGCGCTTTATTACCTTGTCGTGATACGCCTTTGGCACTATTGATAAACTCTTTCGCTGCTGCATCGAGCAAAGCTGGTGTGTTATCGGCCCTAAAGGCTTGCGGTTGTAGATTAGGACAGCCTAGGCTGGCGCAGTTGACCGCATAATGGGTGCGTGGATCATTCCAGATCGGGCGCAAGATACGATGTTCGATGTCGTTTAGTGTTAAGGGTTTGCTATTGATGGTGATGACTTCTTCATTCCACGGCCCAAAGCTAAACAAACCGCCTAACTTGGTAATAGACTTGAGCGGATAATTGTCGAGGATAAGATCAACGGTGATCGCATTGTAGAGATTCACCCAATAGGCATATTGCTCTGCACGGTTGAGCGTCAGTGGATTTTGCTTCGCTAGCGTAGCAAGGTATTGTTTAAGAGCCTGGTGGTCTTGTGTCGACACTTGGGCATAACGAAAAAGAGTATTTTCTCCTTGGCGAGTCAAATAGCGATCGAGCAGTGTTTGCCAAGCTTGATGGGAAACTTTGATGGTGCTTTGCTCGTCGGATGGTTGCCAATAAGGCCAAAGATCCGACTTCGGTGCCGCGTAACTCGCAACAGAAAACAAGGTGAAAATCAGCAGTAAATATCGTCGCATCGGGAAATATCCTCAACAAAGCATGGTGTTTTAGTTTGATATAGGACCGTGACAAACGACGATCAATTTCATCGCCAGCAAACAAAATGGGAATAGCAGGCTATTCCCATTGTTATCTAGCTCAATGCAGTAATTAGCGCAGAAATGCAGGAATATCTGCTTCAAAAGCGGCGATTTTGTCTTCATGTTGTAGGGTCAAACCAATGTGGTCTAAACCATTCAACAAGCAGTGACGACGAAAGTCATCGATCTCAAACGAGTATTCTTTGCCATTTGCGCGCACTTTCAGCGCTTCAAGATCCACTTCGATTTGTGCTCCTTCCGTTTCTTGCACATATTGGAACAGTTCATCGACTTCTTGTTCGGTTAAACGAACGGGCACCATTTGGTTATTGATCGAGTTGCCGTAGAAAATATCGGCAAAGCTCGGGGCAATCATCGCACGAATGCCATAGTCAGCCAGTGCCCAAGGGGCGTGCTCACGTGAAGAGCCACAACCGAAGTTCTCTCGTGCCAGCAGGATAGAGGCACCTTGGTAACGCGCTTGGTTCATGACAAATTCTGGATTGGGTTGTTCACCCGCATCATCAAGAAAACGCCAATCATGGAAGAGGTGTTTGCCAAAACCTAAGCGAGAGACTTTTTGTAGAAACTGCTTGGGAATGATCGCATCGGTATCCACGTTCGCGGCATCAAGAGGAACCACCAAACCGGTGTGTTGTTTAAAACCTTGCATGTGTGTTCCCCTTATTTCCAATCTCGAATATCAACAAAATGACCAGCAATTGCCGCAGCAGCAGCCATCGCTGGACTGACTAGATGTGTGCGGCCATCACGGCCTTGGCGGCCTTCAAAGTTACGGTTTGACGTTGACGCACAGCGTTCATGTGGCCCTAGACGATCATTGTTCATTGCTAGGCACATAGAGCAACCAGGTAGTCGCCATTCAAAACCCGCTTCTTTAAAAATGACATCCAAACCTTCCGCCTCGGCTTGCGCTTTGACTTGCTCAGACCCCGGAACAATCAGCGCTTGAACGTGTGACGCCACTTTGCGCCCTTTGGCGACGACAGCAGCGGCACGCATATCTTCGATACGTGAGTTTGTGCAAGAGCCGACAAAGACTTTGTCGACTTTGTATTCGGACAGTGATTTACCGGCTTCCAGTCCCATGTACGCCAGTGCTTTTTCAGCGGACGCTTTTTCAACGGGATCGCTGAAGCTGTCTGGTGCTGGAATGGGCTCATCCACGGCAATCACTTGGCCTGGGTTCGTGCCCCACGTTACTTGAGGTTTGATATCGGCAGCGTTTAACGTCACCACGGCATCAAACTTAGCGTCTTCATCGGTTTTGAGTGTTTTCCAGTATTCAACCGCAGCATCCCAATCTGCGCCAGCTGGCGCGAATTTACGACCTTCGATGTAGTCGAAGGTGGTCTGGTCTGGTGCAATTAAGCCTGCTTTGGCACCCAACTCAATTGCCATATTACACACGGTCATGCGACCTTCCATGGAAAGGTCTGTAATGGCTTCACCGCAGAACTCCACCACATAGCCCGTTCCTCCCGCGGCGGTGGTTTTGCCAATAATGGCAAGGACGATGTCCTTGGCGGTAATACCGTCAGCGACCTTGCCTTGAACTTCGATTTTCATGGTTTTGGCGCGCGCTTGCTTAAGGGTTTGTGTTGCCAGCACGTGCTCGACTTCAGAAGTACCAATACCAAATGCCAGCGAACCAAACGCACCGTGTGTTGCGGTGTGAGAATCACCACAGACAATGGTCATGCCCGGTAAGGTGATGCCCAATTCTGGCCCCATAACATGCACAATGCCTTGATATTTATGGTTGATGTCGTACAAGGTGACGCCGAATTCCTGACAGTTTTTGATCAGGGTTTCCATCTGAATACGGGCCATTTCACCAGACGCATTTATGTCTTTGGTGGTGGTGGATACGTTATGATCCATGGTCGCGAACGTTTTGCTCACTTGACGCACTTGGCGCCCCTTTTCACGTAAGCCATCGAACGCTTGTGGAGAAGTCACTTCATGCACTAGGTGACGGTCGATATACAGGATCGGCGTCTCACCTTCTGCAGCAACCGCTACGTGTGCCTCATAAACTTTTTCGTATAGTGTTTTGCCCATTGCTCGAACTTCCGTGTTTTTATGAATTTAGAATGTATTGTGCGATCTTATCGCCCATTTCAGCGGTCGATAGTGCCGGTTTGTTACCTGCAAGATCGGCAGTCAGTTCACCGGCGGCTAGCGCTTGAGAAACCGCGTTTTCAATGTCTTGTGCTGCGGCCTCCTCACCAAGGCTATAACGTAGCATGAGAGCGGCTGAAAGGATTTGCGCGACTGGGTTAGCGATGTTTTTCCCTGCGATATCAGGCGCGCTGCCACCTGCAGGTTCATACAGGCCGAATTTGCTTTCGTTTAGGCTGGCTGATGGCAACATGCCCATAGAGCCAGTGATCATCGCGCACTCGTCCGAAATAATGTCGCCAAAGATGTTAGAACACAGCATGACGTCAAACTGCGCAGGATCTTTGATCAACTGCATCGTTGCGTTGTCGATATACATATGCGATAGCTCAACATCTGGGTAGTCTTTAGCGATCTCTTCGACGACTTCACGCCATAAGATAGAACTTTGCAGTACATTGGCTTTGTCGATAGAGCACACTTTCTTACGGCGTAGGCGAGCCGACTCGAAGGCAATCTTCGCGATGCGTTCGATTTCAAAGCGGTGGTAAATTTCCGTGTCGTACGCTTTTTCGTTGGCGCCTTCACCTTCACGGCCTTTGGGTTGACCGAAATAGATACCACCCGTTAGTTCACGCACGACGACAATATCAAAACCACGGCCAGAGATGTCGGCACGCAATGGTGAAAATGCTTCTAAGCCACTGTGAATTTGAGCTGGGCGAAGGTTACAAAACAGCTGGAAATGCTTACGTAGTGGCAGAAGTGCGCCACGCTCTGGTTGGTCGTTAGGTGGCAAATGTTCCCACTTAGGACCGCCTACTGAACCAAACAGCACCGCGTCTGACTCTTCACATGCGGTCACCGTGCTTTGGGGGAGTGGGCAGCCATGATTATCAATCGCAATACCGCCAACGTCGTGCTCTTCACGTTCGAAGTGAATCGCGTGTTTTTGCTCAATCGCATCCAGCACTTTGTGTGCTTGAGCCATTACTTCTGGGCCAATACCATCACCGGGTAAAACGGCGATTTTGTAAGTTTTGTCTGTCATGTTAATCCTTTAATTATTGAATTTTATTGTGCTGTGTTGCAGCGAATTATGGGCATTCCGAGCACAATTAAGCACTCGGAATACGGCTATACGGTTGCGACTTTTTTCTGTTTCATTTCGGCAATTTCGTTGGCACGATGAATACTGTTGATCACGTGCAGTAAAGCTTGACCTGATGCTTCAACGATATCCGTTGAGATACCCGTACCGTGGTACTTACGGCCTTTGTAATTGGCAATAATGTCTGCTTGGCCTAAGCCGTCTTCACCTTCCCCTTTGGCGGTGAGATCGAACTTGTCCAATACGATGTCGTAGCCTGTCAGACGGTAGATACATTGGTATAACGCATCAACAGGGCCATTACCAACGGCCGCTTCGCATTTCTCTTCATCACCACACAACAACTTAATGCTGGTGGTCGCCATTACGCTGCCTGATTGCACGCTTAGGTAGTTCAGCTTGTAATAATCATCTTCTTCGCGCAGGTTAGAGAAGTGCATCAGTGCTTCTAGGTCATAGTCGAAGACTTGTCCTTTGCGATCCGCTAGTTTTAGGAAATCTTGGTATAACGCATCTAAGTTGTACTCATCTTCCTTATAGCCCATAGCATCCATGTGGCTCTTCACCGCAGCACGGCCACTGCGACTGGTTAGGTTCAGCGCTTGGTTCTTCAGGCCAATCGATTCTGGCGTCATGATTTCGTAAGTGTTCTTATTCTTTAGCATGCCATCTTGGTGGATACCGGAAGAGTGGCTAAAGGCGTTGGCACCGACAATGGCTTTATTGGCTTGGATTGGCATGTTGCAAAGTTGGCTGACCAACTTACTGGTGCGATGGATTTCTTCGTGGTTGATGCCTGTTCGAACCCCTAGCAGCTCTTGACGAGTTTTGATGATCATGGCGATCTCTTCTAAAGAGCAGTTACCTGCTCGTTCACCAATGCCATTGATCGTCCCTTCAACCTGACGTGCACCTGCTTGAACAGCGGCGATGGAGTTGGCAACAGACATGCCTAAATCATCGTGACAGTGAACCGAAATGATCGCTTTGTCGATGTTCGGTACGCGGTTAAATAGGGTTTGAATAATACCGCCAAATTCGCTTGGTACGGTGTAGCCCACGGTATCTGGGATATTAATGGTACGTGCGCCCGCATTTATCGCGGCTTCTACCATGCGGCAAAGATTGTCGATAGGCGTACGTCCGGCATCTTCGCAAGAAAATTCCACATCGTCCGTGTATTTGCGGGCATGCTTCACCGCTCTAACGCCCATTTCAAGCACATCATCGTAGCTACGACGTAATTTGTCTTGTACGTGAATGGTGGAGGTAGAAATAAAAGTGTGGATACGGAATGCCTCTGCCACTTTCAAGGCTTCAGCAGCGGCATCAATGTCCTTTTCTACGGCGCGAGCAAGGGCACATACGCGGCTATTTTTAATGTTACGAGCGATGGTTTGTACGGACTCAAAATCACCAGGAGAAGAAACCGGGAAACCTGCTTCGATCACATCAACGCCAAGTCGTTCAAGCGCATAAGCAATCTGCAACTTCTCTTTTACCGTTAGGCTCGCTGATAACGCTTGTTCGCCATCACGTAACGTGGTGTCGAATATAATTACCTGATCGTTCATGTTCGCTTCCTTTTCTCGACAGTTAATCGATTTCTTCTGGTCAATGTTGTGTTTGGATATAAAAAAGCCCGCATCGATGTGCGGGCTGTTTGTTATTCTGTGTGGTTTATTTTTCTTCCACAGCCTACCCGCGCGATCTTGTCACGATGAGGAGGAGGTTCAGTAGGAAAGAAAAATGTGCTGTCATCTTGTTAAGCGTTCCACAAAATTAAGTTAACAGATTAGTACCGCACTCAGTGTGGCGCGTCAACCCTAAAGTTGATTTTTTATTCATATCCGATCAGTTGAGCGATAAAAATACGACTTGTTGGAAAAAACAACGTCAGACTCCTCTAGTGACGTCATTGTCTGTGGCATTTCTGCTCTGGCCGAGTATTGGATAGCAAAGATTAAGTGAGAGAGTTAATGAGTTGTCGCTACGTAATGTGACATCACTGCTAAAGCGTTTGCTTTCATACTTTTCTAATGCTTGCCCGAAACGGTGTTCGCCTAGCACTATTGGGCACTAAGAAAATAAGGTGTACCGATTAATTCCGGGTTGGCTGGCGCTTAGCGCTCGATGGAACAAGAGTTTAAGTGATGAAGAGAAGGGAGAAGATAATGTCTAATAAATCGGCTTGGTATGCAGTGTTAACATTGAGCTGCTTGACGTTACTTGGCTGTCAATTGACCAGTACCGAAAGAAAAGTAGGCAGTGTTTCTTCGGCACAATTATCTAAAAATGCAGAAGTATTACAACAGCAGCTTGAGTTGACGTTGAGCTCTCAGGAACAGAAAACCTTCCTAACCGCAATGGCGACTTTGTTGGAAAGTCAGAGTTCTGAAATGGCTGGTGGGGAGGAGAAAGAAGGGTTGAAGGCGTCACAATGGCGTATTGCTTCTTCTGATCCTAAAACCAAAACGTTTCTTGTCGGGACTGACGTTTACCCCGGAGTAACATTAAAAGGGGAACTGTCTCTACTGGATTTGCCATTCAGTGCCACCACGGTTGTTAACTTACGCTCAGGTCCATCTGCGAAATCGAATAAAGTAGGGCAGCTACAAACGGGAGATGTCTTCATCGCGTTGGCAAAAGTCCCCGGTGCACCTTGGTTGTTAGTCGAGAGGCAGGGAATGATAGAAGGCTACGTACATCAAGGTTATGTACAAAGCCGTATCGAACCTCGTGACATTTTATCGGTGAAGCCCAATGCAGCGTTAACGCCGAAAACCCGATCAGCAAGTCAAACAATATTGTGGACAGGCAGTTATCAATGTCGTGATTTACAGTATCAGCTCAATGGTGCCAATCAGGCTCGCTCAGGCAATTTGATGGCATGTCGAAAAGACAAAAACATTTGGTATATACAGTCGATCGATCCCAGTTAATTTTCGCGATGGCGATCTCTTCTCTTTATTGATGTCAAAGAGAGCACTCTGTTTGTGCTCTCTTCGTTCTTCTCCGCTTCCTTTGTTCCTTTCGCTATCTTCTTGATCGCCCAAGCCTTATCAAGGATTCAGGGCGTTGTCACTAAATCGCCAAATTCCTTTCATGGGATTGTCACTCTGATTTCCTAGCTTAGTAGCAGGAGAACGACATTCAGGATGGCAACAATGAAATCGATCAACACGCTGCGTCTGCCGATACAACGTATTGCAGACTTCGACTTTGCGCTTTCTAGCTTTTGCTTAAAACATAGATTCAATTACCAAGTAGCGACCATAAGCAAAGCAATTTCCCATAGTGGTGATGGGCATCTTTACGCCTTGATTGGACTGGCCGCATGGTTGGCTATTCCTTCACTAGGTACGTGGTTTTTGCTCTGTGGTTTACTGGCCTTTATCATCGAGTTGCCCATTTATTGGGGACTCAAAAACAGTTTCAAGCGCCGTCGGCCAGAAGAATACAGTGCCTATTTGCCCGCTTTTATCACCCCTTCGGATCGCTACAGCTTGCCTTCGGGTCACACCGCCGCAGGGTTTGTCATGGCCACCATCACTAGTTACTTCTTCCCAGAGTTGACATGGTTTGCATTTAGCTGGGCGGCCCTCATTGGGTTGTCGCGCATTTTACTGGGTGTACATTTTTTTAGTGATGTTGTGATTGGTGCTCTGCTCGGTCATGCCTGTGCCACTTTGGCCTTGATTCTTGTGATGGAGTGAGCCTATGAAAATTCTGTATGGGGTACAAGGCACGGGGAATGGTCATATCGCCCGAGCTCGGGCAATGGCAAACGCCTTTGCGGCGCAGCATTGCCAAGTGGATTTTCTTTTTTCTGGTCGAGATCCGAAGCGCTATTTCTCCATGGAAGCCTTTGGCCAGTACAAAACGTGTCGAGGGCTCACCTTTGCGACGAAAAATGGCCGTGTGGATTACTGGCAAACTGCGCTCGAAAACAGTTTATTGACTATGAATCAAGAAGTGCAGCAGCAAGATCTTAGCCAGTATGATTTGGTGATCAGTGACTTTGAGCCCGTTTCAGCGTGGGCAGCTAAACGACAAAATAAGCCCTGCATTGGGCTTAGTCATCAAAATGCATTTCGTTATTCTGTGCCATTGCGGGGGGCGTCATGGCTCGATAAGCAAGTGCTGCGTCATTTTGCTCCTGCTAATATTTATTTAGGTTTGCATTGGTACCATTTTGATCAACCGATCTTACCGCCGATTGTTTACACGCTTTGTTACGCAACTGAGCAAAGCGATGCGATTCTAGTTTATTTACCCTTTGAACAGTTGGAATCCATTTGCGAGTTGTTGTGGCGTTTTAAATCGCAGTCATTCATCTGTTATCACCCAGATGTACTCGCGGAAGAAATGGAAGGCAATATTTCACTTCGTGCGCTCGATCATCATTCATTTCAATTAGATTTACATCGTTGTAAAGGGGTGATCGCGAATGGGGGCTTTGAGCTGCCTTCAGAAGCGTTGACATTAGGCAAAAAATTATTGGTGAAACCGCTTGAAGGGCAGTTTGAGCAACAAAGCAACGTGGCGACCTTAGAAACCCTTGGTTTAGCTACGGTGATGGACACCTTGGACAGCCAAGTTGTGCGGCGTTGGTTGCAAGATGCGTTGGCGGAAAAAGTCACTTATCCTCAAGTAGCGCCAGCGATCGTCGAATGGATACTCAAAGGAGACTGGTCATGCCATCAATCGCTGTGTGAGCAACTGTGGCAACAAGTCGACTTTCCCAGTTACGTGTCAATTTCATAGCGCTAATATTGACGAGATTGTTGGGTTTTGTGGTTAAACAATAGTTGTAACAAATGCTTTAAGTGGGTTAAGTGATGAGACATCACTTAGCTCAATAATTGCTACTTATGAGGGTATTCCTGTTTTTTATAGTTTTTTAGGTTTCGCTTAAATATATGTTTTTAATCAACAAAAATGATAATTGGCTAAAATATTGTGATTAATTATCAATCTAGTTGCTAAACATCAATGAATTCAATGATAGTGAAGTGCGCCCTGAGAGTGATGGGGGCGATAAATATAAGAAATACAGGTTATCTATTCCTGACTATCAAATTCAAATTTGTTGACCGTTACACGAGAGGCGCACTAGATGTTAGACAAAAAAGATGCGATGAGCGCGATTGCCAGCTATCGAATGGAAAGTACTTTACGCGGAGTGGATCTCAACCTACTGACGGTATTTGATGCCGTTATGCAAGAGCAAAATATTACTCGCGCAGCACATAATTTAGGCATGTCACAGCCTGCAGTGAGCAACGCAGTTGCTCGCTTAAAAGTGATGTTTAATGATGAGCTTTTCATGCGTCAAGGTCGTGGTATTCAACCGACCCAACGTGCTCGCCAATTATTTGGTCCAGTTCGCCAAGCGCTGCAATTGATCCGCAATGAACTACCAAGCTCTGTATTCCAGCCTGAGTCTTCAACTCGCCTGTTCAAACTGGCGATTTGCAGCCCATGTGATATGCGTTTTGCACCACGCATTATGGCAGACATTCATAACAAAGCGCCGAATGTACAATTGCATTTGGATGCAGAGTTTGATCGCATGCTCTCTGAGCGTATGCGCTATCAAGAAATCGACTTTGTGATTGATTACGCACGTTTTGACGAGCAAGGCTTCTCAAGCACAGAGATCTTTAAAGATGAACTCGTAGTTGTGACGTCTAAG
Organism: Vibrio sp. 03_296; assembly: GCF_002265885.1. Taxonomy (NCBI): domain Bacteria; kingdom Pseudomonadati; phylum Pseudomonadota; class Gammaproteobacteria; order Vibrionales; family Vibrionaceae; genus Vibrio; species Vibrio sp. 03_296. The sequence goes on along the minus strand of NZ_NPKW01000055.1, from coordinate 77,823 downwards.
CAGCACCCTCGCATTCAAGGTAAAGTGACAGAAGCGCAGTTGATGCAAGAGCGTCACGCTAAACTGTCTCGAATTCACGGCCAACGCAGCTTCTCTGAGCAAGCGTATCGCGATCTGGATGTGGCCGCGTATTTCGAAGGCACAAGCTTGAGCAACGTTCTGTATGTGGTTGGTCAATCTGAGCTTGTGACGATCGCGCCTCGCTGGATTGTGGAAAATGCGGCAAACAACGCGCAGCTACAGATTCTTGACTTCCCGTTTGAAAATCGTGAAATCAGCGGTTTCTTAAGCTGGCACGAGTCATCAGAAAAAGACAAAGGCCACATTTGGCTGCGTGATCTGCTGATGGTGACATGTGGCGAAGTGGTTGCAGCGGTATAACCGACACGGCCTGTTACAAGTTGAATGCCCTCATTGAGCCTTGGCCGTGAGGGCATTTTTTTATCTTGTTATTGATGATTCTCTCTAATTGAGCATAAGTTTGACCCTCATCAGTTGCGTTTTTTGTTCCCACCGCTACACTGTGCCCGCAAATAGAGCTTACATGTGTAAGCCAAAGGTAAGAGACATGGCCAATTTAGATTTTCACATCGTAAAACGAATTCGTAAGCAGATTGCACAAGGTGCGGAGCGAGTTGCGCTCAAGCATAAAGTTGGTGCAGTTTGGCAAGGTATTAGCTGGAAGCAATTTGGTCAGCAAATTGATGAATTATCCCTAGCGTTGCTTGCGCAGGGCATTGAAGTCCAAGATAAGATCGCTATCTTTTCTAATAACATGCCGCAGTGGACGGTGGCCGATTTTGCGGCCCTACAATTACGTGCAGTCACGGTTCCGATTTACCCAACCAATACGGCAGCTCAAGCGGCTTATATTGTGCAAAATGCCGACGTTAAAGTCTTGTTCGTGGGTGAACAGCCACAATTTGATGCCGCAGTGAAAATCTTCGATGAGTGTGAGCAACTGAACTTGATTGTCGCCATGTCAGACGATATTGATTTAGGCGAACATCACTTTGCGATCCATTGGAAAGCCTTCATTCAACAAGGTCAACAAGAGGCTCGCGCTGAGCTTGAACGACGTTTAGAACAAGCAAACTTTGAGGATTTGCTGACATTAATCTATACCTCAGGCACCACGGGGCAGCCGAAAGGGGTGATGTTAGATTACGCCAACATTGCCGCTCAATTAGAGGGGCATGATCGACGCTTAAGCCTGACAGAAAACGACGTTTCGCTTTGTTTCTTGCCGTTGTCACACGTTTTTGAGCGCGCGTGGACCTTTTACGTTCTGTATAAAGGCGGTACAAACTGTTATTTGCAAGATACCATGCAAGTTCGTGACGCTCTGAGTGATATCAAGCCAACGGTGATGTGTGCCGTACCGCGTTTTTACGAGAAAATCTTCTCTGCCATCCATGAGAAAGTGTCTCGCGCACCGCTGATGCGCAAAATCATGTTCACCTGGGCGGTGAACATGGGGGCGAAGATGTCCGTGTGCCACCAAGAAGGTCGCCAGCCTTCATTGATGCTGAAAAAAGCCCATGCGTTGGCGGATAAGCTGGTGTTGTCAAAACTGCGTGCCCTGCTGGGAGGCAACATCAACTTTATGCCATGTGGTGGTGCAAAACTGGATGAAACCATTGGCCGTTTCTTCCATGCGATCGGTATCAACGTAAAGCTGGGCTACGGCATGACTGAAACCACAGCAACGATTTCATGCTGGGATGACAAGTGCTTTAACCCCGACTCTATCGGCATGGCGATGCCGGGCGCACAAGTAAAAATTGGCGAAAACAACGAAATTTTGGTTCGTGGTCCGATGGTGATGCGTGGTTACTACAAGCTCCCAGAAGAAACGGAGAAAACGTTTGATGAACACGGTTTTCTCAAAACGGGCGACGCGGGTCATATTGATGAGCACGGCAACCTGTTCATTACCGATCGTATCAAAGAGCTGATGAAAACGTCTGGAGGCAAATACATTGCTCCTCAGATGATTGAAGGTGCGATTGGTAAAGATCATTTCATTGAGCAAATCGCGGTGATTGCCGATACACGCAAATTCGTTTCAGCGTTGATTGTGCCTTGTTTTGACTCTTTGGAAGAGTACGCCAAAGAGCTCAATATTAAGTATCACGATCGCGTTGAATTGATTAAGCATCACCAAGTTGTGGAAATGCTGGAGAAGCGCGTTAACGATCTGCAGAAAGAGCTGGCGAAATTTGAACAAGTGAAGAAGTTCAAGTTGCTACCGAAAGCGTTTTCTATGGATGAAGGTGAGTTGACGCCAACGCAGAAATTGCGCCGTAAGGTGATCAACGACAAGTATCAAGACGAAATCGAAGAAATGTATTCAGAAAAGAAAGAGAAATAAGCTTTTCTGTCGAACATTGACGTCACATTGATCCTTGATGAACCTCACTGAGTGTGAAACGCCAGTGAGGTTTTTTCGTCTTTGACGCCCATAAAGCAGGCGTTGCCTTGTCTTGTCTAAAACAGAATTCTCACCGTGAGAACTGAGTGAGCTGTGAATTTTTGTTCTTTTTTAACGAAGAAATATGGTGATCATCCTGTTTAACGGCCTTTGGCCGCGATCTATTCCTTATTAAGTGCTAATAAATAGCATCTTGTTTAAATTTCGATCTATCTCTCATTAGACCTGCTGATAATAAAAAGTTACATTTGTTGCGTTACCTTGCTCTTTGTTATGACAAAGGCAGGACATAGCAAAAATGAAGTTTTTTCGAATTAGGCTACAAATAAGCCCTAAACTATGTAAAACCAGCCCATTAGATTGACCTTATTTAATGGAAACTGGCTAAGGAGAAGCACTATGACAGCAATGTTGTCAGGCGCAGAGATGGTTGTTCAATCTCTGATCGAAGAAAACGTAGAGCAAATTTTTGGTTATCCCGGTGGTTCAGTACTGGATATTTATGATGCTCTTCACGCCAAAACTGAACAAATCAAACATGTATTAGTTCGTCATGAACAAGCCGCGACCCACATGGCTGATGGTTATGCTCGTGCCACAGGCAAACCCGGCGTTGTCCTAGTCTGTTCAGGACCTGGCGCAACGAACACCATCACCGGAATTGCCACGGCTTACATGGATTCCATCCCGATGATCGTTATTTCAGGAAACGTACCAAATAGCTTAATTGGTAATGATGCTTTCCAAGAGTGCGATATCGTTGGTGTTTCTCGCCCTGTGGTTAAACATAGTTTCCTCGTTAAGCGTGCGGAAGACATTCCTGAGACCATCAAGAAAGCATTTTACATTGCCACGACAGGTCGCCCTGGTCCTGTGGTGATCGACTTGCCAAAAGATGTGATGAACCCGCAGATCAAACTGCCTTATGAATATCCTAAGTCAATCAGCATGCGGTCATACAAACCAACCACTTCGGGCCATAAAGGCCAAATCAAGAAAGCGCTAAAGGCATTACTTGAAGCTAAGAAGCCCGTTCTTTATATCGGTGGTGGGGCGATTATCTCAGGTGCGCATGAGTCGATCCTCAAGCTGGCTGAAACACTAAATGTGCCCGTTGTCAGCACACTAATGGGGCTTGGAGCTTTCCCGGGAACTCACAAAAACGCTCTAGGCATGCTTGGCATGCATGGTAAATATGAAGCCAATATGGCGATGCATAACGCCGATCTTATTTTTGGTGTCGGGGTACGTTTTGATGACCGTACCACCAACAACTTAGAAAAATACTGTCCTAATGCGAAGATCATGCACATCGACATCGACCCTTCTTCGATCTCGAAAAACGTCAAAGTTGACCTACCCATCGTGGGGTCAGCGGAGCAAGTGCTTGAGACCATGGTGACACTTCTTGAAGAGCAAGGTGCTGAAAACGATACACAAGCCTTAGCGAGCTGGTGGGATGAAATTGAAGGCTGGAAATCACGCGATTGCCTCGCCTACGATACCTCTTCGGAGCGCATCAAGCCACAACAAGTGATCGAGACACTGCATAAGCTGACCAATGGGGATGCTTACGTTGCGTCAGATGTCGGCCAGCATCAAATGTTTGCCGCGCTTTACTACCCGTTCAACAAACCGCGCCGTTGGATCAATTCTGGTGGTTTAGGCACCATGGGCTTTGGTCTGCCCGCTGGTATGGGGGTGAAATTCGCCATGCCAGAAGAAGAAGTGGTGGTGGTGACGGGAGATGGCAGTATCCAAATGAACATTCAAGAACTGTCGACTGCGATGCAATATGACATTCCGGTCAAAATTATTAACTTGAATAACCGTTTCCTTGGAATGGTGAAGCAGTGGCAAGACATTATCTATCAAGGTCGCCACTCTAACTCATACATGAGTTCGGTTCCCGATTTTGCAGCCATTGCAGAAGCTTATGGCCATGTAGGTATTCGTATTGAAACCCCCGATCAACTCGAGTCAGAGCTGAAACGCGCCCTCGACATGAAAGATCGCTTGGTGTTTGTCGATATCAATGTGGATGAAACTGAGCACGTCTACCCGATGCAAATCAAAGGCGAAGGCATGGACAAAATGTGGCTAAGCAAAACGGAGAGAACTTAATATGAGACACATTATTTCGTTGTTAATGGAAAACCAACCGGGTGCCTTGTCTCGTGTGGTAGGGCTGTTCTCTCAGCGTGGCTATAACATTGAATCCTTGACCGTTTCACCAACGGACGATGAAACCTTGTCTCGTTTGAACATTACCACGATGACCGACGAGATGCAGTTAGAGCAAATTCAAAAGCAGTTACATAAACTGATTGATGTGCTGAAAGTACAAGAGGTGACGGAGTTCGATCATATCGAACGTGAACTGATGATGGTGAAAGTGAAAGCCAGTGGTTTTGCTCGTGCAGAAGTGAAGCGTACTGCGGATATTTTCCGAGGTCAGATTGTCGACGTTACGGCCTCGCAGTACACGGTACAACTTGCAGGAACCAGTGAAAAACTGGATGCTTTCATTCAGGCCATTTCTGAAGTCACGGAAGTGATCGAAGTTGCTCGCAGCGGTGTGGTCGGCATTGCTCGCGGAGAGCGTGCTCTTAAAGCCTAGTTTGTTGAATTTACAGAGATATGGCCACCTAGTGTGGCCATTTAATTATGTGACTTCACCACCACTCTGTAGGCCGATGCGTTGGTTAAAGAGATAATGAACTGTGCTATACTCGCGCGGTCTTTTTCCCCATATCATAGGTAGGTTTAGCGAGTGAAAATCAGAAAGCTGCTTGGCATTCTCGTTCTTACCAGCGCGTTTTTCGCTGCACTCATTGCTATCTACTATCAGGATAAATACCAAGATCTGCTCAAGGCGAATATTGAAAACACCGCGAAAGAGGCGCTCAATCAGCTCTCCTACACCGAGCGTGAATACAACAACTTGTATGATCAAGTCGCCTCGGTATTACAACTACTGACCTATAACCAAACCTTGACGGATTTCGTCGTTGATCCCAACCCTCAATCGGAAAAGGCACTAATGTCTTTGTGGGAATCTGTGGTGGTCAACCAAAAGTGGTATACCGAAATCCGCTTGTTGGACACGGAAGGGATGGAGCAGTTGCGTCTCAATTACGACGTCAGCAGTAATTACTTTTTCCCTGCGGCGAAGATGCAAAACGACGCAAACGAAACCTATTTTATCTATGCCAAGGCACTCGAAAATAGCGAGATTGGAGCATGGGGAATCACGCTAGACACGCGAGATGAGCAGTTAATTAAACCTTATGTGCCTGTTATTTCTATATTTACTCCAGTCACGATACGCGGTGAGCGCAAAGGGTATTTGGCGCTAAATCTGAATGTGGATTACATCGCTGATCGGTTGAATTACTCACCCGTCAAAGATTTTGACATTGAAATCGTCAACGATCGTGGTTACTTCGTCATCAGTGAGGAAGAAGAAAAGCAGTTTGGTGACCTACTGCCAGAGCGCGCGGCCTTCCGTTTTAGCGATCAATATCCGCAAGCTTGGCTGCAGTTTAGACACCAGAAAGCGGGTTACAGCTATGATGAGCACGATTTAGTGGTTCATAACGGTGTTCGCTTTGGCCAAGACAGGGAGCTCTACTTGCTGATCGATATGGATCAGCAGCAGTTAATGGAACGCTCGAAAATTGCCGTGAATGATCTTACGCGTGAAGCACTCTTTGTGCTGTGTTTGATCTTGGTTGTGGCGCTGCCTTCTCTGACGATTGTTCTGCACTATCGCCAGCGCAATTTGGAAAGTAAATTGGCCAGAGCGGCTTTGAATGGCATGACCGCTGTGATGATTTCAGACACCTCTCACCGCATCATTCTCGTGAATCATGAATTTGAAGTGATGTTTGGTCATCAGGGAGATGAGATTGAAGGAAAAAGCGCTCAACAACTGATCTTTTTGAATGATGAATTAGAAACTGTGATCAAAGCATGGGGCGAGTTGCAAAAGAACGAGGTATGGGAAGGGGAGATCCGTTGCCAAACCAAACTCAACCATATCATCACGGTGATTATGCGTATTCAGGCGGTGAAAAACTCTCTCAATCAAGTGAGCTACTACATTACTTCGCTGGTGGATATCAGTGCGCGCAAAGAACTTGAAGAGCGTTTGAGAAATTTAAGTGAGCGTGATGAACTGACACAAATCTGGAACCGACGTAAGTTTGAACAGCAGCTTTCTCAACATACCAGTTTGATCGAGCGCTATCCAGCGACCCCTATGGCGTGCTTAGCCTTAGTTGATATCGATTATTTCAAGCGAGTGAATGATGAGCAAGGCCATGATGAAGGTGATCGCGTGATACGCGAAGTGGCTAAGATTCTTCAAAATGGCTTGAGAAACACCGATGTCTTAGCGCGTGTTGGTGGTGAAGAGTTTGCCATCATCATGCCACATACCACCGTTTCAGCTGCGGAAGTAGTGCTAAATCGTCTGCGTGTCGCGGTGTCGATTTCCAAACAAGTCGATGTCACGATTAGCGTGGGCTACACCGAACTCACCTCCAACAGCACCCTCAGTTACAAATGTGCTGATATTGCTTTGTACGACTCTAAAAGCTCAGGTCGCAATAAAGTCTCCCTCTGCTACAACGATGAAGATCTCGCTTAATCCGCTACTATGGAATTGTAACGAGATATATACAGTTAGACTAAAGTCTAATATGTGAGCAAAATTGAACTAAAATGGTTATTAAGTAAACTGTCACCCCTAAGTGAGTTTGCTGTGATTGCCGTCATGTTTGGTGGCGATAAACAGTAAGAACGGTCCAGTGCAGTTTGCCCTTGTCTTGAACGGAAACGTCGCGCGTTGCGTGTTTATAAGGAAATATTCAGTTCGGGCGCCAGAGGCAGAGTATGTTAAATCATTTTTTAGTTAGATTGACCATTGGAACCCTAGTGGTACTTGGATTTAAATTGAGCGCAATTTACTTCTTATTGTTGATCCTTTTGCTCAACACGCATCACAAAGAGTTCTTTGGCTGGTAGATGCAAACGCATCAACTTGAAAAAGCAGCTTCAAGTTGTTTGGGCATCACGCAAAAAAATCGGGGAATATCCCCGATTTTTTGTTTCTGCAAAATGAAACTAAGCGGCTTGGATAGCGGTTTCAATCATTTTCATCGAACTATCAAGATGGCTGTCTAAAAGGCGCGCCGCTTCTTCAGAATTTTTTGCCAAAGCAAGTTTCATGATCATCTCATGCTCTTCAATATCAAACAGAGAGTGCTTATTACCTTGGTGTTGGGAGAGAGCAAAATAGCGGTAACGTTTAATTTGATTGGCGAGATCTCTAAAGAAATCAAACATGTTTCTTGCTTCAGCGCCTGCAAGTAACGTGGTGTGGAAATGGTTGTGGCGCTCTTCCCATTCTGTCCAATCTGGTGTGGTGTCTAAATTCTGGGCGCGGGAAAGTTTGTGATAAGCCGTTAGTACTTCAAGTTCCCAGTTTTCATTTCCGCAAGCGATTGCTTTTTTCAGCAAAACAGGAGCCACGACGCGTAGGCTTTCATAAAGATCGCGCAGTTCGTTTTCGCAGACAGGGGCAACCCAACAGCCTTTTTGTGGTTCAAGTTTGACGTATTTGCTCCAAGAGAGCTGCACGAGTGCTTCGCGGATTGGTGATGCCCCAACGTTGTACTTGTCTTTTAGATCCGCGACGACTAATTTTTGTCCTGGTTTCAGCTCGCCATGAAGAATATCCTGGCAGATCATTTTTGATACTTTGTCAGTTAGGGTCGGGCTAGACACAAGAAAACCTCATTGATAACAATATATTCTGTATAGTAAGAATGTGATTATTTTAACGGTACGCAATTCTGGTTGATAATATAGCGTACTGATTGTTATCGCAAGCCGTTTCATAAAAAAAGAGGACCGAGGCCCTCTTTTTATTTTTTACAAATTGTAACGAATTCTTATAGTACGTGTACTGACGCAGTATTCGTTGTACCAGATGCAACAAGAGCACCAGATACCATCACAACGATGTCGCCTTTGCTACCTAGGCCAGATTCAAGAGCAAGCTCTTTACCGGTTACGTAGAACGCATCCGTGTTGTCGATTGAATCAACAACAACAGGTGTAACACCTTTAGTCAGTACAAGTTGAGCTGCTGTCTTCTTGTTGGTCGTTAGCGCAAGAATGTTTGCAGTTGGGAAGTACTTACGTACAGAACGTGCAGACTTACCACCTTCAGTTGCAACGATGATCAGTGGTGCTGCTAGTTTCTCAGCTGTGTCTACTGCACCTTTACATACCGCTTCAGTGATACGTAGGCGTGGGCTGTCTAGACGAGAGCCTAGCTCTGCTTTTAGTACAGAATCAGTACGGTTAGCGATTTGCGCCATGATAGTTACCGCTTCAACAGGGTATTTACCTTTCGCTGTTTCGCCAGAAAGCATGACTGCATCAGTACCATCCATGATTGCGTTCGCAACGTCACCCGCTTCTGCACGAGTTGGACGTGGGTTCTTGATCATAGAATCTAGCATTTGAGTTGCAGTGATAACCACTTTACGTGCGCGGTTACATTTTTCGATCATCATCTTCTGTGCGAAGATGACTTCTTCTGCAGGGATTTCTACACCTAGGTCACCACGAGCAACCATGATACCGTCAGAAAGCTCTAGGATTTCGTCGAAGTTATCAACACCTTCTTGGTTTTCAATCTTAGAAATGATCTGAATGTTCGCGCCGCCGTTTGCTGCTAGAACTTCACGGATTTCTTTCACGTCAGATGCTTTACGGATGAAAGATGCAGCAACGAAGTCAACGCCTTGCTCACAACCAAATTTAAGGTCGTTTTTGTCTTTTTCAGATAGTGCAGGTAGGTTTACAGAAACGCCTGGTAGGTTAACACCTTTGTTTTCGCCTAGAGCACCGTTGTTCAGTACCTTACATTTAACTTCAGTCGCAGTCGTTGCGATAACTTCCATCTCGATTAGACCATCGTCAACTAGGATAGTGTTACCAGCAGATAGATCCGCAGCAAAACCTGGGTAAGTTACTGCTACGATGTCTTTGTTACCAACAACAGAAGTATCAGTCGTGAAAGTGAACTCTTGACCAGCTACTAGATCAACGTCGTCGCCGTTTTCTAGTTTGATAGTGCGGATTTCAGGACCTTTAGTGTCTAGTAGGATAGCAAGTTGCTTACCTGTGTTTTCCATTACTTTGCGGAAGTTCGCGATACGAGTGCCGTGCTCTACGTAGTCACCGTGAGAAAAGTTCAGGCGCATTACGTTCATACCTGAGTTGACTAGTTCAGTCAGTTTCTCTACAGACTCAGTTTTTGGGCCAATCGTACATACGATTTTGGTCTTTTTCATGGAAGATACTCTCCGGTCAATATAGTTACAATTTGAAAGTCGGTGTGTGTAGCCTAATGCCTTTACATGTCCCACTTTTTTAGCTTCTCAGCGGGCCTATCTACAAAAAACTTAATGACATCAGGGTTGAAAGTCTTTCATCAAGTTTAGTCATTTTATGACCAACTCAATAATTCAAAATTCTCTATTTTTGTGACTTTCTCCACTTTATATGAAGAAAGTTGCAAAAAAATAACGGTCAATTCTGTAATAAATTTTCTTTTCGGAGGCGAATTCTACCACTGAATTCAGTCAATATCACTGTCTAAGAATTGTCTTAGGACAAGGTTTCAGCGCTATTTATTAATTTTTTGGATCGAAATAAATGGACTAGAAAGTTTCACTTCAACTATAATTTCTTTCAATTCGAAACTTAAAGTTAAAAATTAAATGTCGAAACGAAACACTCAGCTGAGAAGACACAGTATTTCTAAATTGGTTAATGAGAAAGGAGAGGTCAGTGTTGACGAGCTCTCTCATAAATTTGATACCTCAGAAGTCACGATTCGAAAGGATTTGGCGTCATTAGAAAAGAATGGCCAATTGTTGCGCCGCTACGGTGGCGCGATTGCGATCCCCAAAGAAGTGATTCATGAAGAAATGAGTCAAAACGTTTCGGATCGAAAGCTAAAACTCGCAGAGAAAGCCGCGGAGCTGATTCGAGACCACAACCGTATCGTGATCGACAGCGGTAGCACAACCGGGGCGCTTATTCAGCAACTCAACAGCAAACGTGGTTTGGTGGTGATGACCAACTCATTGCACGTAGCCAACGCGTTGAACGAGCTGGAAAGTGAACCTACGCTTTTAATGACTGGCGGAACTTGGGACAACCATTCTGAATCCTTCCAAGGCAAAGTGGCCGAATCGGTGTTGCGATCGTACGACTTTGACCAGCTATTCATCGGCGCAGATGGTGTTGACCTGACCCGTGGGACCACCACATTTAATGAACTTGTCGGCCTGAGTAAAGTGATGGCGGAAGTCTCACGAGAAGTGATTGTCATGGTTGAGTCCGACAAGGTGGGGCGCAAAATCCCGAATCTCGAACTGGCGTGGGAAATGATCGATATTCTGATCACCAACAATGACTTGCTGCCAGAACACAAAGCCGAAATGGAAGCCAATGGCGTGCGCGTCATCTGTGCCTAATCTTTTTCCTCGTAACGACTTTTGCTTGCGAAGTACGAGGAAGCAAAAAATAAAAATGGAGATAAAACATGTGTGGAATCGTTGGTGCTGTTGCACAGCGTGATGTCGCAGAGATCTTGGTTGAAGGTCTACGTCGTTTAGAATACCGCGGTTATGACTCTGCGGGTGTTGCAGTGGTTGATAGCCAATCCAACCTAACTCGAATTCGCCGCTTGGGTAAAGTACAAGAATTGGCGGATGCTGTGGAGCAAGCCGAGGTTGTTGGCGGGACAGGGATCGCGCACACGCGTTGGGCGACTCATGGAGAGCCTTCTGAGATCAACGCGCACCCACATCAGTCGGGTGACATCAGCGTGGTACACAACGGCATTATTGAAAACCATGAAACGCTACGTGAGTTGTTGCAATCTCGTGGCTATGTGTTTGAATCTCAAACGGATACTGAAGTGATTGCTCACTTGGTTGAGTGGGAATTGCGTACCGCAGCGTCATTACTTGAAGCCGTACAAAAAACCGTTAAACAATTGGAAGGTGCTTACGGCACTGTGGTATTGGATCGTAAAGATCCTTCTCGCATCGTGGTGGCTCGTTCTGGTAGTCCGATTGTGATTGGTTTTGGTGTTGGTGAAAACTTCCTTGCTTCCGACCAACTGGCGCTGCTTAACGTAACTCGCCGCTTTATGTACCTAGAAGAAGGAGACGTTGCAGAAATTACGCGCCGTGAGGTTGCGGTATATGATGCATCGGGTGAGCGTGTTGAGCGTGAGATTGCCGAATCAAACGCTGAGCATGATGCGGGTGATAAAGGCCAATACCGTCACTTCATGCAAAAAGAAATTTACGAGCAGCCGACGGCACTGATCAACACCATGGAAGGGCGTATTACCGCAGATTCCGTGGTGACCGAAGCCATTGGTGTTAATGCAGCCGAGATTTTAAGCAAAGTTGAGCATGTTCAGATCGTCGCATGTGGCACGTCTTACAATGCGGGCATGACAGCGCGTTATTGGTTCGAAGACATTGCAGGCGTGAGCTGTGATGTGGAAATCGCTTCAGAATTCCGCTACCGCAAGTTTGTGACTCGTCCAAACAGCCTGCTTATTACTTTATCTCAATCGGGTGAAACGGCGGATACTCTTGCTGCGTTGCGCCTAGCAAAAGAGAAAGGATATATGGCGGCCATGACCATCTGTAACGTGGCGGGGTCATCTTTGGTTCGTGAATCTGACTTTGCCTTTATGACTCGTGCTGGGGTAGAGATTGGTGTCGCTTCTACCAAGGCGTTTACAACCCAATTGGCAGCTCTACTTATGCTGGTGACGGCGCTGGGTAAACAGCAAGGCCGTATCAGTAAAGAAAAGGAAAAAGAGATCATAGAAGCGTTGCACGCGTTGCCTAAGCAAATCAACGCAGCACTCTCTTTTGAAAAAGACATTGAAGCCTTGGCGACAGATTTTGCAGATAAGCACCATACCTTGTTCCTTGGTCGTGGTGAGTTCTATCCCATCGCGATGGAAGCGTCTTTGAAACTGAAAGAGATCTCTTACATTCACGCTGAAGCGTACGCGGCGGGTGAGCTTAAACACGGTCCTCTCGCATTGATTGATGCAGACATGCCTGTGGTGGTGGTCGCGCCAAGTAACGATCTTCTCGAGAAGTTAAAATCTAACGTGGAAGAAGTGCGTGCACGCGGTGGTCTTTTGTATGTATTTGCGGATTCGGACGCAGGGTTCGAGGGCGATGAAACTATGAAGATCATCACTATGCCTCACGTGAGTGAAATCACCGCAGCAATCTACTACACCATTCCAATGCAATTGCTCTCGTACTACGTGGCGTTGATCAAAGGAACGGACGTTGACCAACCTCGCAACCTAGCGAAAGCGGTTACGGTAGAATAATCGTTTTGAAAGAATGCGATGAGCCGAGGTGTTGTCACCTCGGCTTTTTTTGTTTTAACGCAGAGGTGTAAAGGAAAGTCAGTTTTAAAAGAGGCAAGACTAAAATGGGCTGTCCTTGCCCAATGCATGACAGATTTCGACAATGGCGAGTGAGAGACCAGAGCGGATGATTTGTTGCTTTCTTTGCAGTTGAAGCTGATAAAAACTCAGCTCGATATCGTCATCAGGGTTATCGACTTCAAGTTGCACCATGCCCATTTTCTGCACTAGATGAAGTTTCTTAATCGGTTCGAGTATTTGGGGATCGGTAAACTCGTATTCTGTGCTATCGCTGTTGAGTTTGTTTTTGAGCTTAATAATGTCTTCAATATCGTGGTAGTGATGATCTGATAACACGCCTAAACCAAAGAGTAGTTTTAAGCGTACAGAAACATCACCTAATGGACCCGAGTCCTGCAAAAGCGGCCCAACGACAGATTGCACGGCAAAATTATCTTTGCGAAAAATTCGTTGTACCAAGCCATCGACGGCCTCGGTAAGGATGTCGACGGTCTCAACAAAAAAACCGCGTACACTGGGGGCGTGATTTAATCGTTCAATGATGTCACTTTCGTTTGTATGCTCTGCCATAAACTGAATCAATATATCTTTTTTATATTTGAGGGGAGCATAGCTCCCCTACTGATTAAAGTTGGTTGTAAAGAGTTTCAATCTTTGCAACCTCAACACTGTCCTCTGCAAGACTTGTGTATTTTGCCAGCGTTTTTTTCACGCCAACTTGCTGCAGTGAGCGCTGTAATTCCACGGCCTGTGGATCACTGTCATTTTGATATTTTAACGCGGCAGCGATGCCTTTTAAGAGATGCTGATTTGCCGTGTCGAACTCAATTGTACCCAGTAATGGTTTGATTAATCTATCATTCATACCAAGTTTGCGAATAGGTTGGCGACCAACGCGGTCCACTTCATCCACTAAGAATGGGTTGGCAAAACGCCCCAAGATCTTCTCTATGTAGGCTTGGTGCATCTCACGCTCAAAACCGTAGCGACGAATCAGCACTTCACCACTTTCCATCATCGCCTGTTTGACTTGGTCACGAATGACAGGGTTTTCAATCGCTTCTCGAATAGTTCGGTGGCCTTGTAAGCAACCTAAGTACGCCGTAATGCAATGCCCAGTATTTAAGGTAAACAGTTTGCGTTCTACAAAAGCCATGAGGTTATGGGTCTTTTCCATCCCGGCAATGGATGGCACTTCGCCTTTAAATTGCTGCTCATCGACAATCCATTCACTGAAGCTTTCAACGGTGACTTCCAGAGGATCATCGTTAGCGGCTTCTGCTGGGGGCACAATGCGATCCACTGCTGAGTCGACAAAGCCAACGAGCTCGTCAGTTTGGGCGTGTAAGGATGCATCGAGATGTTTGTACACTTCTCCTTTTAAGTGGGTAGTACCACGAACCATATTTTCGCAAGCAATAATATTAAGTGGTGCCAGATTGCCAGCGGCAAAGCGTTTTGCAATCCCTTGGGCAATGGTTTTGGCTATGATATCCAACACATTCGGTCCCACTGCAGTGGTGACTAAATCCGTCTGGACAATGCGATCAATCACCTCTTCACTGGCCGAATTAACGGCGGTGATATGGGTAACGGTATCAATTTGGCATTTACTGCCGACCACTTTGACTTTGTACTCTTGCTTGTGACTTAACTGATCAACCAAAGGAGCATCGACATCAGCGAACGTCACTGAAACGTTGGCATCGGCCAATAATTTACCAATAAAGCCGCGACCAATGTTACCGGCACCAAAATGTACTGCGTTTTTCATAATACTTACCTACCAATTTAAAATGCATGATGAACTTAGGGTGAGGTCAACCGTATAGGGGAGCAGTTGACCTCGATTTTGCTCAGGAGCAAAAAGTTGAACGAATTAAGCGGCTTGTTTTCCACCGAGGATATTTAGAATTTCTTCGATATCATCAGTGCTGGTGAGTCTCTCAATCGCTTCTGGTTCATCAAGTGCGTTGGTAATAGTGGTAATGACTTGGATGTGCTCATCGTTCTTGGCAGCAATACCAATGACAAGTTTGGCCACATCGTCTTTGTCGTCAGTAAATTGGATACCCGATGGGTATTGGCAAATGACAATGCCTGTTTTTTTCACGCGATCTTTCGCTTCCACAGTGCCATGTGGCACAGCAATGGATTCGCCAAGATAGGTGGGGACGAGGGCTTCGCGTTCAAACATCGCCTCGACATACTCAGGTTCTGCGTAGCCAAGCTCAACCAGTTTGTTGCCAGCGAAACGAATGGCTTCTTCTTTGCTACTCGCTTTCAGGCCTAGGTGAATGTTTTCACGCTGGATCTGAAAGACTGAGGGTGGTTGCACGTCAAATGTACCGTCGTTGGCTGCCAATACAGACACTTTGACGATGTTGTCATCATTTGCTGCCGATTGCTGTTGCGCTGCAAACAGCTTAGTTACGAGTTGATTGTACATTTCACTGTCTAGGAAGTTGGTTAGTGAAATGTGGTAAGCATTCGGTGCGTGCTGACGTGCACGATCCGTAAGATCTTTATGCGTAATCACTATGTCGGCGCTCTCTGGTAAGCTGTTAATCGCAAGGTTAGTTACATGGATGTTGAGCCCCGCATCCTGAATTTTTTTACGAAGCATGCTCGCCCCCATGGCACTGGAGCCCATTCCTGCATCACACGCCACAATAATGCTGTGCACGGTTGCTAGGTCTACATCACTTTTGTTTTGGTTAGTGACATTAGCACGCCCTTTTGACGCCGATTCCATGTTCTTCACCTGTGAAGTGGCTTTTTCCAATGCGGCTTCGTCGCCTTCTTCTTCTGTCGATGTTTGTGTTTTCATCAGTAATGCAGCGACAGCAAAAGAGACACCGGTTGCTGAAGCAATGGACGCTAATACGCCGAGGATAGAGGCTTTTTGCGTCATTAGGAGAATCGCGAAAATAGAACCTGGAGAGGCGGGTGAAACAATCCCAGCATTGAATACCGTCAGGACAAATACCCCTGTCATACCACCCGCGATTGCGGCAAGGATCAGGCGTGGATTCATCAAAATATAAGGGAAATAGATTTCGTGGATCCCACCAAAGAAATGGATGATCGAAGCACCACCTGCCGTCTGGCGTGCTGTACCTTTACCAAACACCATATAGGCGAGAAGAATGCCGAGCCCAGGACCAGGGTTTGCTTCAATGAGGAAGAAAATCGATTGGCCAGCTTCTGAAGCCTGTTGGATGCCCAGTGGAGAAAAAATACCGTGGTTAATGGCATTGTTGAGGAACAAGATCTTCGCAGGCTCAACAAAAACAGAGGTCAAAGGAAGGAGATGCGCAGAGACAAGGAAGTTGACGCCAGCCGCTAACCCGCCAGAAAGGACTTTGACAAATGGCCCGATAAAGAAGAAGGCGAGAATCGCACAAAGCATGCCAATAATGCCGGCCGAGAAGTTGTTCACTAACATCTCAAAGCCACTTTTGACTTTGCCATCAAAGTAATTGTCGAATCGTTTGATCGCCCAACCACCCATAGGGCCGACCATCATCGCCCCCATGAACATCGGGATGTCAGTGCCGACAATCACACCCATTGTGGTAATCGCACCGACAACCGCCCCTCGATCTCCACCGACAAGCTTACCACCGGTATAACCGATGAGCAGTGGCAGTAGATAAGTGATCATTGGTCCAACCATGGCTGCCAGCGTTTCATTTGGCAGCCAGCCAGTTGGAATAAATAGGGCGGTAATAAAGCCCCACGCAATAAATGCCCCGATGTTGGGCATAACCATGTTAGACAAGAAACGACCAAAATGTTGTATCTTGATCTTTGCATCTGGTGATATCATACGAACTCCCCGTTTGATGTTCTGATGAATGTTGTAGTAACGGTTCGCCAAAACCGTTTGATTGCTTAGTTCTCAATCAATCTACCACATCTTTTTCCATTAGAACTGATAGCGGGTTTTTCGTGATCCCCCTCCTAATTTTTCCATTCGCAAGCGTTTTTTACGTGAGTTTTCTCACTTTATTGAGTTGAAAGTTAATAACAAATTGCACTTTGGTTATTTGTCAAACCTTTTATTGGTGATCTATATCTTGTTTTGTTGGATTTGAAATAAAAATAAATTGTGATGATGATCATTAAAATCTTCTTTTTGAGCTCTAATTAAGATTTTGAGTGACTTTTGTCACAATTGGGTTTTGGGTGGCTTTGTAGGATATTGTGATAAAGGTCACTATTTTTGTTTGGCTGTAATTTTTTGACAGAACACAGTGAAGAAAAGAAGCACACATGGTGCTTCTTTTGGGCTAGGTGAGTGAACTACTGCGGGTTGGTGTCGAGATATGCTTTGGCGGAGATCGCCGTCCAAGCTCGCACTTTCTTCAGGTAGTTTTCTTGTGAAGTGATGATCTCTTTCGCGAGTGGATCTTTGGCGGCCTCTTCCTCTAGCAACTCATTGGTTGCTTGTCGCATGGCTTGTAACACCGCTGGCGGAAAATCACGCACCTTGATGTCTGGGTATTCGCTTTGCATGGTAGCCCAGCTATTGGCATTGGCGTCGATCGCTTGGTTGTACATATCAAACGCCGCCACGCGGAAGGCGGTTTCTAGGATCACTTGCAGATCTTTGGGTAATGTCTCCCAGGTCTTCTTATTCACTAAAAACTGCGTTTCTGAGCCCGGCTCATGCCACGCGGTATAGTAGTAGGGGGCGATTTTGTGAAAACCCATACGCAAGTCAAACGCCGGACCCACCCACTCCAATGCGTCAATGGTGCCACGTTCGAGTGATGTATAGAGTTCTCCCGGCGCAATATTGGTCGGTTTAGCGCCAACGCGTGCCAGCACTTCACCCGCAAAACCGGGGATACGCATTTTTAGCCCTTTCAGATCTTCAACGGAATTGATCTCTTTCTTAAACCAGCCACCCATTTGGATATCTGAGTTTCCGCCAGGAAATGAGAGCAAATTGTGCGGAGCATAAACTTTTTGCATCAGTTCCATGCCACCACCGTAATAGAACCACGCGTACTGCTCTGTGGTGATCATGCCAAAGGGCATCGAAGAGAAATAGAGCGTGTTGGGCACTTTCCCCTTCCAGTAATAAGAGCTGGAGTGGCCAAGATCATATTGACCAGACTTGACCATATCAAACACCCCCAATGGTGCTTTGTGTTTGTTGGCCGAATCGATGCGAATCTGTAGGCGACCGTTTGACATTTCTTCAGCGAGCTTAGCCATGTTTTTCGATGCGTCACCAAGGATCGGTGTATTCGGTCCCCAAGTTTCAGCCAGTTTTAAGCGATACACTTCTTCTGCAGCAAAAAGTGAAAAAGAGAGCAGGGCAGTGGAAGCGATAATCGCACGTTTCAGAAAAGATCGGTTGGGCTTGATTGTCGGCATGACGTCCTCGTTTGTGTTGTTGTTTGCCAACAGATTCAAATTAGATGATTTTTTCGTCAATAGAATAAAAACCAGTCTAATGGGCTGTGATGAGACGAATATCTGTCATATTGAACAAAGTATGCACGGAGTATCGGTGATTTGACCGATCTGTTCAGTTGTTTGGCCGCCTGGCGCTCGTACTTTAAGAGGATTACTCTGATTGTAAAACTGCTGCTTAGGTCACGACATGGCAATGCATACGTGACCAAAAGCCATCAATTCATGCTTGATGAAGTGAGAGGTAGTGCCGCGCTTTAGCTGGCGTCATGTATTTGCCTAGCGTTTTTTCAGGCACATCACGCAGATCAACCACAATCATGCCATCCAACGCATTGTTAAATGCAGGGTCGATATTAAAACACACCAATTTGCCATTCAGCCCTAAGTATTGTCTTAGCAAAACGGGCACCCCTTTGCCTTCATCAATACGAGAAATCACTCGAGACAGCAGTTGCAAATCACCAAGAGCCGTTAGCATGTTGGTGTTCCATTTGGGATGATGATCGGGAATGGGGTTAAGTGGTTTGACGAGCTCGGCGCTGGCAGCATCATAATGGTGCAGTGTCATGGATTGAGCGAGCAGTTGCCTTGCGGTGGGGCTGTAATCGTTGCTGATGCTGACCGGCCCAAACAAATGCGTGTATTGCGGATGTTGAGAGACAAAGGTCGCAATTCCCTTCCACAGGAGCAAAAGTGCATTCATGCTGCGCTGGTAGGGGGAGGTGATCACAGAGCGTCCCATCTCAATCGACTGGCCTAACTGGGTAAGAAAGGGCGCATCATAGTCGAATAATGTGCGCGAATAGAGCCCATCCAATCCAGATTTTTCCAGCAGTTTATCCACTAAACCGAGGCGATATGCCCCAACCAGGTGCTGGTTTTCATCATCCCAGACAAACAGATGATGATAATGGTGATCAAAACGATCGATGTCGATCGCATAACCCGTCCCTTCCCCAACGGCGCGAAAGTTGATCTCTCGTTGCCTGCCGATCTCATGCAGAATCGAAGGAATGTATTTGGCAGTGGTGCAATAGACACTAAAATTACCTTGGCGAAGCAATAAAGCATCTTCTGGGAGCATCGCCAGATCCAATAACCACTTTTGCTTTTCTAATGGCTCTGCAATCGCGGCGAGAGGGGGATTGGTGTCGTGATCCATTTGGTGGTGAAGCGGTGGTTCAGCGCTGAGTAAATACGTGTTTAAACGCAAATAGCTGACCAGCTGTTCATCCGTCAAATGTTGTACTTCTTTGAATGTGATTGGCTGACCAATGGCAATCGGAATCGCTTGCTGCTTCTTATTGAGCAATTCACGCCCTAACATCAGCGTGCGCAAGAGAGGGTGAATCTTGCCGGCAAGATAAAAGCGTTGTGAGTTCTTCCCGTCGATAAACACAGGAAGTGCATGCGCTTTATGTCTTCGGATCAGAGCGCTGACAGAACGGCTCCACTCTTTATCTTCTAAGCGTTTTTGCTTTCTATCAACAAGTTGCGATACCTCACCAGCAGGAAAAACTAAGAGTAACCCTCCTTGAGCGAGATGCTTGTTTGCATCACGTAGCGCCTTCATGTTGGACTTTGCTGCCTGCTGGGAATCAAACACATCCACACCAATAAAGAGCGTATCTAACTCTGGAACGGTTTTGAGATATTGGTTGGCAAGGATTTGAACATCCTCCCGCATCATCAGCAAGAGTTCAGCAAGAATCACCCCTTCAACACAGCCTAACGGATGATTAGCCACCACCACCGTTGGACCAATCTGTGGGACGTTATCAAGCGAGCCTTTGACGATCTGATAGTCAATACCCAGAACCTCAAGGGTAAAGCGTAGAAAGGTTTGAGTATCGCATTGCGGCGGGCGCTGAGCATAAAACTTATCCAATTTGCTCAGCCCTGTCATCCATTCAGCAACATTCTCTCCAATGCCAAAAGGCGTTTTGCGTGGAAGACGAAAAGGACTGTTGATTGCCATAAAGACCTCGAATCTGGGTTTCTGATCGCCATGCTAATCATGAGAGATGACAGTCTGGCTTCAGCAAGGTTGGTCTTTAATGATGCTTTTGTGACGCTTTGGTTAACGGATGAGTCGAGAAGGGCGTGCAACAACAAGTAAAATGATGGAAATAAATTATCTACCGCTCACAAAATATACTAATTTTGCATCAAAATGTAAGTTTGGGTGTTAATTTGAAACTGCGGGACAAAATAATATAACGCAAACGTCAATAAACCTTTGTTATGCTGCTCTGGAAAGCGGGAACCGAATTCGGTTCCCGTTTCTTTATCTAATTAGTGCCATGTCTCAGTACTGAAGAACTGACTACGCTAAGTTGTATGATTCGAAAGTTTTGGTAATTTTTAAAGGTTAGGTTATGAGAGAAATGACAACTAAAGCCGCGTTGATTTTAGGTGCATCCCTGATCGTCGGTTTAGGCGTATTGGGTTATCTAGTTCAGCAAACGGCTATTCAATACAAAGCACTGGATCGCATTGTGACGGTCAAGGGATTATCGGAGAGAGAGTATCCTGCTGATACGGTCATTTGGCCGATTCGCTATACGGTTGCCAGCAATGATATTCAAGCACTGTTCGAGCAGGTAGATGCTCAAGCAGAGTTAATCACTGCATTTTTAGCTGAGCGCGAACTGTCTGATAGTGTGCAGTTTTCAGCACCATCGGTGATTGATAAGAAAGCTCAGCAATATGGAGGAGAAGCAAACGCCGATTATCGCTATCTCGCCATTCAAACCATCACGGTGTACAGCAATAAAGTTGATTCGGTACGTCAAGCCATCAGTCTCATTGGACAGCTGGGCAAGAAGGGGATTGTTTTCAACCAAGATTCTTACGACAACCCGATTGTCTACAGCTTCACTCGCTTAAATGAAATTAAGCCGGAAATGATAGAAGAGGCCACACACAATGCGAGAGAGGTGGCTGAGAAGTTTGCCAAAGATTCCAATAGTTCACTTGGCAAAATCCGCACAGCCTCACAAGGGCAGTTTTCTATCATGGATAGAGATCACAACACGCCACATATTAAACGCATTCGTGTTGTTTCGACGGTTCAATACTATCTTTCTGATTGATTAAGGGAAGTGGTCTAATGAACCAAAGCTTACCGGAAGTAATTGCGGACCAGATATAGACCGGACCAGAAAAGACAAAGGCCCGTAGATTTGTCTACGGGCCTTATCGGAATTTGGTGGCCCCTCCCAGACTTGAACTGGGGACCAATCGATTATGAGTCGACTGCTCTAACCACTGAGCTAAGGGGCCAAATCAGAGCCAAGATTATAGGAGAACTCGCGCGGGGTGTCTAGACGTAGCTACGGCTAATTGCGCTTAGTTTTTATTCACTTAGCGAAGGAAACGACAAAAAAGGTGAGCCATGGCTCACCTTTTTTACTTGAGAAGAGTATGCGTTACTCGTCAAGGAAGCTACGCAGAGTTTCTGAGCGGCTTGGATGACGCAGTTTACGCAGTGCTTTTGCTTCGATCTGACGAATACGCTCGCGCGTTACGTCGAACTGTTTGCCCACTTCTTCTAGAGTGTGGTCGGTGTTCATGTCGATACCAAAACGCATACGCAGTACTTTTGCTTCACGAGGTGTTAGGCCAGCAAGAACATCTTTTGTCGCTGCTTTTAGGCTGGTCGCTGTTGCAGAGTCAAGAGGCAGTTCTAGCGTGGTATCTTCGATGAAATCACCTAGATGCGAATCTTCATCGTCACCGATAGGTGTCTCCATCGAGATTGGCTCTTTAGCAATTTTCAGTACTTTACGGATCTTATCTTCTGGCATTTGCATACGCTCTGCCAGTTCTTCCGGTAACGGCTCTCGACCCATCTCTTGTAGCATTTGACGAGAGATACGATTTAGCTTGTTGATCGTTTCGATCATGTGTACCGGAATACGAATCGTACGTGCTTGGTCTGCGATTGAACGCGTGATTGCTTGACGAATCCACCACGTTGCGTAGGTCGAGAACTTGTAACCACGACGGTATTCAAATTTATCAACCGCTTTCATCAGACCGATGTTACCTTCTTGGATTAGATCCAAGAACTGTAGACCACGGTTTGTGTACTTCTTCGCGATAGAGATAACAAGACGCAAGTTCGCCTCAACCATCTCTTTCTTCGCACGGCGAGCTTTTGCTTCACCGATAGACATACGACGGCTGATGTCTTTGATGTTGTTTACTGAAAGCGACGTTTCTTCTTCAATTGCTCTTAGCTTGGCGATTGAACGACGAATGTCTTCTTCGTGAAGTTTAATCTTTTCTGCGTACGGCTTATCAGAGACTAGGATCTTATCTAACCATTCTTCGCTTGACTCGTTGCCAGTGAAGAGAGCAATGAAAGATTTCTTTGGCATCTTGGCGATTTCTACCGCAGATTTCATGATCAAACGTTCTTGCGTACGAACGCGATCCATGGCGGTGCGAAGTTCGTTAACCAAATGGTCAAACTGCTTCGGCGTTAGACGAAACTCTTTAAACACATCGAGCATCAGTTCATGGGCTTGAGCTGTTTGAGCACTCTCTCGACCATGTTCATTCACGGCAAGTTGCAGATTCTGGTAGCTGTTACGAAGTTGAGTGAACTTCTCTAGCGCCATTTCAGGGTCGATGCCGACATCGTCCTCTGAATCGCTGCTTGAATCACCATCTTCGTCTTCATCTTCGTCTTCATCGTCGATGTCGGTGTTGTCTTCATCTTCCAAATCAGATTCTGCAAGCTCTGAACCGATGTGTGTTGCGGTTGGAGCAGCCGTTTCATCTGCATTTGGATCAACAAAACCACTGATAAGGTCAGTGAGGCGAAGTTCTTCCGCTTGTACTTTGTCGAACTGTTCAAGAATATAAGGAATGGTTCCTGGGTATTCAGCAACAGAGGACTGTACTTGGTTGATACCATCTTCAATTCGTTTAGCGATGTCGATTTCGCCTTCACGAGTTAGAAGTTCAACGGTTCCCATTTCACGCATGTACATGCGCACTGGGTCTGTAGTGCGACCAATTTCGCTCTCTACGCTTGAAAGCGCAGCAGCGGCTGCTTCGGCAGCATCTTCGTCGGTAATGTTTGATTCATCACTCAGCGCTAGGTCATCAGCATCAGGAGCAGTTTCTACTACTTTGATGCCCATGTCGTTAATCATCTGAATGATATCTTCCACCTGTTCTGAATCTACGATTTCAGCAGGTAGGTGGTCATTTACTTCGGCGTAGGTCAGATAGCCTTGCTCTTTGCCACGGATGACAAGTAGTTTTAGCTGTGACTGCGGATTATGATCCATAGACGGTATCCAACTTCGTAATCTGGTGAAGGAATTAGTATGCGAAATGCAAACCACTAACTATAGCAAATAAAATTGTTGCTGACTAATTAAACAGGGTTACGCTTTTAAATCTAGCATGAGTGCCATAAGCTCCCTTCTTTCATCGGCTGATAAGCCGATGCTTCTATCTTTTGCCTGCAGGTTCTCAATTTGCTTTTCAACACACTGAGCAAGAATCTTGTCCAGCGAGTCTAAAAATATGTCTTCTTCATTGTCATCGTCGAGGGGGATTTCCCAACCTGCTAAACGAGACAGAAGCTGTTCATTCTGGCTGCCACGCCAGCTTTCTAGCAATTGGCCTGTGGTTATATTGGGGCGTGCTTGGCATCTTTCAAGCACTTCTATCAATAAACTCAAGCCGGGTATGGTTAAATGTTTGACCGGGGTTAAATCCGGCACCAGCTGCGAGAAGCTTGGACGCTGAATTAATAGGGCGACCACTTCACGCATGGGTGTTCTTTTTAGCTCACGGTGGGGCTGTGGCTTTTTGTCGGTTTGGCCTTGGCGATCGATCAGTTGTTGCAGTTGTCGTTCGTCCACCAAGCCTAAACGGCGGCCAAGTAATTCCCTCAAGTATAGACGTAAAGTACCGCCTGGCACTTTATCGATCAAAGGAACCGCTAAGGTTGTGAGCTTCGCCATACCTTCTTTGCTGCTCATGTCTACTTGTTGAGCAAGCGAGCTGAACATGAACTCTGACAAGGGCATGGCATTGGTTACTTGTTGCTCAAACTGTGCTTTACCAAATTGACGAATATACGAATCGGGATCTTCGCCATCAGGTAAAAACATGAACTTCAATTGTCGGCCATCATTTAAGTAAGGCAATGCGTTTTCCATGGCACGCCAAGCCGCTTCTCTTCCTGCTCGGTCACCATCGTAACAACAGACGACGGTGCTGGTTTGACGAAACAGCACTTGCAGATGATCGCCCGTGGTGGACGTTCCTAGTGAAGCGACGGAATAATCTACGCCATATTGGGCTAGAGCGACAACGTCCATATAGCCTTCGACCACTAAAATTTGAGGTGGCTCTCGATATGCCTGTAGGACTTCGTACAAGCCGTAAAGTTCTTTGCCTTTGTGGAAGATTGGGGTCTCTGGTGAGTTGAGATATTTTGGGGTGCCATCCCCAAGCACTCGCCCACCAAATCCGATAACACGCCCACGGCGATCGCGAATGGGGAACATCACACGGCCACGGAAGCGATCGTAGCGATTCCCCTTTTCGTTCTCGATCAACATACCACCTGAGACTAGCATCTCTTGTGCTTCAGGATGCTGACCAAAGTTTTTACGCACCAAATCCCATTCATCAGCAATATAACCAATGCCAAATTTCTGTACGATCTCGCCTGATAGGCCGCGATTTTTTAGATAATCGATGGCGATTTTGCCTGAAGAAAGCTTCAGTTGATTGCGATAGAACTGGCTAATGCTGGCCATTAAATCGTAGAGGCTGCGCTTTTGGCTGCTGCTGGCTTGAGGTGCTTGGCTAAACTTAGTGTTGGTTGAGCGTTGTTCGCGTGGAACGTCGAGACCAAGATAAGAGGCAAGCTCCTCAATGGCTTCCACAAACTCCAATCGCTCAAATTCCATCATAAAATCGATGGCATTGCCGTGTGCACCGCAACCGAAGCAATGGTAGAACTGTTTTTCTTGGCTAACGCTGAAAGAAGGCGTTTTTTCGTTGTGGAACGGGCAGCAGGCTCCGTAGTTCTTGCCTTTTTTCTTAAGTTTCACCCGTGCGTCGATGATGTCGACGATATCAAGTCGAGCAAGGAGGTCATCAATAAAACTGCGTGGGATGTGTCCTGCCATAAAACCTAATAAAAAAGAGAAGGGTAGATACAAACAAGCCGTGCGTTCCAGAGGATAGCACGGCTTGCTGCAAACAGGTGCGGGAATTAAGCCAGTTTAGCGCGAACTAAACCACTTACTTTACCCATATCTGCACGGCCTTGAATTTGCGGTTTCAATACAGCCATTACTTTACCCATGTCTTGCATGCCTGCTGCGCCAGATTCTGCAATCGCACTGTCAATCAGCGCGGCTACTTCGTCTTCATTCAGCGGTTGTGGCATGAATTCTTCAAGCACCGTAATTTCTGCTTTTTCCGCATCAGCTAAGTCTTGACGACCTGCTGCTTCAAATTGCGTAACAGAGTCGCGACGTTGTTTAACCATTTTTGTCAGCACAGCAAGAATGTCGTCATCGCCCAGAGTGATCTGTTCATCGACTTCACGTTGCTTAATAGCTGACAAGGCTAAACGAATAGTGCCAAGGCGCTGTTTGTCCTTGGCTTTCATCGCTAGTTTTTGCTCTTCTTTGAGTTGTTCAATAAGAGCCATAACTAAATTCCTTTCCGGAGCTCAGTTATTAATACAGGCGAACGCGACGAGCGTTTTCGCGAGCTAGCTTCTTAGCGTGACGCTTTTGAGCTGCTGCTTTAGCGCGTTTGCGAACTGTAGTTGGTTTTTCGTAGTGCTCACGACGACGCACTTCAGAAAGGATACCTGCTTTTTCGCAAGAGCGCTTGAAACGACGTAGAGCAACGTCGAACGGTTCGTTTTCACGTACTTTAACTACTGGCATATGCCTTTCACCTCAGGGGTTATTCGTTAACGCTGGCAATAAATAGACAAATCACTAGCGATTGGTCTCTAACCAGCTTGATCAAAAATGGTGCGGAATTTTAATCCGATCCCTGCGCCTTTGTAAAGCCTTTTGTCGATTATTGTCTGTACAAAATTTGTTTGTCTGGGCTGCGCGAGGTAATATGTCGGCAAATTTTCTATTAGCACTGAGCATACAGAGAAAACTATGCGCATTCTCGGCATTGAAACCTCCTGTGATGAAACAGGAATCGCCATTTATGACGATGAAAAAGGCCTACTGGCCCATAAATTATATAGCCAAATTAAACTGCATGCCGATTACGGCGGTGTCGTGCCTGAGCTCGCTTCTCGTGACCACGTGAAGAAAACCATTCCTCTTATTAAAGAGGCGTTGAAAGAAGCCAATTTAACAGCAAAAGATATTGATGGTGTTGCTTACACGGCTGGGCCGGGTTTGGTTGGGGCACTATTGGTGGGGGCAACGATTGGTCGAAGCCTCGCTTACGCTTGGGGAGTGCCAGCTGTTCCGGTTCATCATATGGAAGGTCACTTGCTCGCACCTATGCTTGAAGACAACCCACCTCCGTTTCCATTTGTGGCGGTATTGGTCTCGGGTGGTCACTCGATGATGGTGGAAGTGAAAGGCATTGGTGAATACAAAATCCTAGGCGAATCCATTGATGATGCGGCGGGTGAAGCATTCGATAAGACGGCGAAGCTCATGGGCCTAGATTATCCAGGTGGGCCATTACTGTCTAAGTTGGCCGAAAAAGGGACGCCGGGTCGCTTTAAGTTCCCGCGCCCGATGACCAATGTGCCCGGTTTGGACATGAGTTTCTCTGGCTTGAAAACCTTTACTGCCAATACCATCGCGGCGAATGGTGATGATGAACAAACACGTGCCGATATTGCGTACGCTTTTGAAGAGGCTGTGTGCGCTACACTGGCGATCAAATGTAAGCGCGCACTAGAACAAACGGGTATGAAACGTATTGTGATTGCGGGTGGGGTGAGTGCCAACCGTCGTCTTCGTGCTGAACTAGAAAAACTGGCGCACAAAGTGGGTGGGGATGTCTATTATCCACGTACCGAGTTTTGTACTGATAATGGTGCAATGATCGCGTATGCGGGTATGCAACGTTTGAAGAACAATGAAGTGTCAGATCTTGCGGTAGAGGCCCGACCTCGCTGGCCAATTGATCAATTGACACCAGTGATGAAATAAACTCAGTATAATCACGGTCGCTTAGGCGGCCGTTTTTTTACTTTGCTGCTTTTTATTCACATGGAACTGAATGGCATCTTGTATTGCCTATGTTAGGTTCTGCTGATTTTAGGAAAAATAATGAAAACATTCGTCATAGATGGCAAAAGCATGGCTTATCAAGATGTGGGTCAAGGTCCGGTCTTGTTATTTGGTCATAGCTATTTGTGGGATAGCCAGATGTGGGCGCCACAAATTGAATTTTTAAGTCAGTCTTATCGTTGTATTGTGCCGGATTTGTGGGCACATGGGGAATCTGAGTCCGCACCAACTCACTGCAATTCATTGGTGGATTACGCTCAACACCTGCTCGCGTTGATGGATCATCTACACATTGAGACGTTTTCTATTGTCGGTTTATCCGTCGGTGGGATGTGGGGAGCGGAACTGGTTTCACAAGCACCAGCACGCGTGACTTCTTTAGTCATGATGGACACCTTCATTGGCCTAGAGCCGGAAGTGACACATCAGAAATACTTCGCCATGTTGGATGCTATTGCGCAAACCCAAATGGTGCCAGCACCGATTGTGGAAGCAGTTGTGCCGCTGTTTTTTGCCAACGATGCGAAAGAGCAAAACCCGCAATTGGTTTCGGATTTCGAACAACGCTTAGTGTCACTTTCCGGTGAACGTGCGGTGGAAGTGGCAAGAGTTGGGCGTATGGTGTTTGGTCGTCGCGATGTGATTGAGGATGCGGAAAAATTTGCTTTGCCAACCTTGATCGCCGTTGGTCAACAGGACAAACCTCGCCCAGTGTTTGAATCTTACTTGATGCACGATGTGATCACCGGCAGTCAATTGGTGGAAATTCCTAACGCTGGTCACATTAGTAACCTAGAGCAGGTTGAGTTCGTTAACCAAATGCTTGAGGCGTTTCTCGCGGCAGTTTACGCCCAGTAAGCGAACGGAAATGGCCTCATGAGAGGCCATTTTCTATTTCTTTGACGTTTATCGTCGTCTCGTATTTCGCTTGTCGTCTCTTATTTTGCTTATTGTGACTTAGGCATTTGCAGTTTTTTCTCACCGATTTTGGGTTCTTCACCAGTAAACAAGCGGCGGATATTTTGGTGATGTCTTAACACAATCAAACAGCAGAGCATGCCTACGGGCAAGGTGTACTGGGGCTTGATCATCCAAGTGTACATCGGGGCGAGTAAAACGGTAACCAACGCGGCCAATGAAGAGTAGCGGAAGAGTATCGCGACCAACAGCCATGTCACCATGATCATCCCTGTCAAATCCAAACCGATAGGGGCTATGGCTCCCAGCGCTGTTGCCACCCCTTTACCCCCTTGGAAATGAAAGAACAGTGGGTACATATGACCAAGGCAGGCTGCAATGGCTATCACGCCAAGCAGTACGGGTTCAATACCAAGGTAGTAACCACTCCAAACCGGAATTGTCCCTTTGAGCATATCGCACAGCAGTACCGCCGCGGCGGCACCTTTACCACCGATGCGCAACACGTTGGTGGCACCAGGGTTGTTTGAACCCACACCTCGGGGATCGGGCAATCTCAGCACACGACAAATCAGCACCGCACTGGAAATTGATCCCAGCAGGTAGGCGATGATGGTCATTGTCACTGCCATTGCGTCCATGTGAGTCCCTAAATGATTGGAAAGTAATGCTCATTTTTCGCGTAGTTGCTATCATAGCGCGATTGCAAAAATAATACGATGAATTTACCCCATTCGGGTATCCGACCTCTATAAGGACAAATTATGGCGCTGGATAAAGTGTTTATTGAACAGTTGGAAGTGATTACCACCATTGGTGTCTACGACTGGGAACAGCAAATTAAGCAAAAATTGATGTTGGATATCGAAATGGCGCACGACAATCGTCCTGCAGGCAAAAGTGATGATGTGGCCGATGCGTTGGATTATGCGCAAGTGAGCGAGGCGGTATTGAATCACATTGAAAGCGGCCGTTTCTTACTGGTGGAACGTGTAGCGGAAGAAGTGGCAGAGCTCATCATGACTCAATTCTCTGTGCCTTGGATTCGTATTCGTTTGGCTAAGCCGGGAGCCGTTCCACAAGCTCGCGCTGTGGGGGTGGTGATTGAGCGAGGTCAAGCATGAACACCGTCTATATCGGCGTAGGCAGTAATATTGAGCGAGAAAAGCATGCACGAGCTGCTTGGCAAGAGCTCACTTTGCTTGGCGAAGCATTACAAGCCTCACCGATATATGAATGTGCCGCTGTTGGTTTTGACAGCCATGCCTTTTTCAATTTTGTCATTCGTCTCAATACGTCCATGACGTTAGAGGAATTGGCTTCTCAGCTTCGCCAAATCGAACTGCGATGGGGCCGAGAAGAAAATGCAGCGAAGTATCAGGATCGAACACTTGATCTTGATATTGTGCTGTTCGGTGAATGCATTTCGAGCCAAAAGCCTGAACTGCCTCGCAGTGATATTTTTAAATATCCCTTTGTCATACAACCGCTTTATGATTTGCAGCCGGATCTGGTGATTCCAGGAGATGGCCGTACCGTGGAAGAGATTTGGCAAACTGCACGCGATCTCGACACATTAAGAGCGGTTGATTTTTCATTATAAAAAACTGAGTAAACCATGAGTTATTTTGAAGCGTTTGTGTTGGCTTTGATTCAAGGCCTGACAGAGTTTTTGCCGATTTCCAGTTCGGCGCATTTGATCCTGCCTTCCGCCATTCTGGGTTGGGAAGATCAAGGTTTAGCTTTTGATGTGGCGGTGCATGTTGGTACCTTAGCCGCTGTGGTGATCTATTTCCGTAAAGAAGTGATCACGCTCTTCGCTGCTTTGTTCGCGTCGATTTTTAAAGGCGAACGAAGTAAAGAAGCCAAGTTGGCGTGGATGATTGTGATTGCGACGATCCCAGCGTGTATCTTTGGCTTGGTGATGAAAGATGTCATCGAAGTTTATCTGCGCAGTGCCTATGTGATTGCCACGACGACCATTATTTTTGGTCTGTTGCTTTGGTGGGTCGATAAGAATGCCTCTTTGCTGGATGATGAATACCAAGCGGGTTGGAAGAAAGCTCTGTTTATTGGTATTGCGCAAGCATTGGCGATGATTCCCGGCACTTCTCGTTCTGGGGCGACCATTACTGCGGCGCTTTACTTGGGCTTTACTCGTGAAGCGGCAGCGCGCTTTTCTTTCTTGATGTCGATTCCCATCATTACGCTAGCGGGTTCTTATCTTGGCTTGAAGTTAGTGACCAGTGGTGAGCCCGTTCATGCCGGCTTTTTGCTAACCGGTATAGTCACTTCCTTTATTAGCGCCTATCTGTGTATTCACCTTTTCTTGAAGATGATTTCACGTATGGGCATGACGCCATTTGTGATCTACCGATTGATCTTAGGTGTCGGCTTATTTGCTTACCTATTAATGGCTTAATCTCGATCGACTCGATCGCATAATCATTATAGCGCCCACAGGAAACCGTGGGCGTTATGTTTTTTAAGCGTTCAGCAGCGCTGCTTTCACTGCTTCAATGCGTCTTCTTTCCTGTTCATCACGAATAGCAGGCCCTTTAAACCCATCCTGAATGACCGATTGCACCTCGACAGAGAGCGCGGCTTGATACGCTAACTGGATCCGTTCTGCTTGAGGGTAAGGATGATCTTGCAGGCCTTGGCGACCAGCATGATCGGCTTGGCAACAAAGGAGGATATCGTTTAATCGCTCCGCTTTGCGCCACACATCCAGTTTGTTGAAAATTTTGACTATGGTCTGCGGCTTGAGCTCGGCTGCGCGATGGATGTTGGAGTGCTGCTCACACACCATTAAAGCGAGATCGCGAAACTCATTCGGTACGCGCACGCGTTCGCATAACTGTTTAATCAACTTAAGGCCGGTATGGCAATGCATTTTGTGACTTGGCCATTCACTTGGTGGGGTCACGCCTTTGCCTAAGTCGTGCACTTGGGCCGCAAAGCGCACCACTGCTGATGAGCTTAGCTTCGCCGCTTGTTCTGCTACCAACAAGGTGTGTATGCCCGTGTCGATCTCCGGGTGCCATTTTTCAGGCTGAGGGACACCAAACAAAGCATCGATTTCGGGAAGTACCACGGCCAGAGCACCACACTGACGCAAGATAGCAAGAAACTGCTGTGGCGCGGGCGTGAGTAGCGATTTGTGCCATTCTTGCCAAACGCGTTCGGCGGTCAGTGCAGATAGCTCGCCAGAAGCGACAATGGATTGCATCAACTGCATGGTTTCATCGGCCACGCGAAACCCGAGTGGTGCCAGTTTGGCCGCAAAGCGAGCCACTCGTAACACGCGCAGAGGATCTTCGACAAAGGCCTCTGACACATGGCGCAAAATACGATCCTGCAGATCTTGTTGTCCCCCATACGGGTCATAAAGCGCGCCCTGGCTATCCATGGCAATGGCGTTGATGGTTAGATCGCGTCTGAGGAGATCTTCTTCTAAAGTCACATCTGGGGAGAAAAAGCACTCAAAGCCTTTGTAGCCTTGGCCTGTTTTTCGCTCAGTACGAGCCAGCGCGTACTCTTGTTTGGTTTTGGGGTGTAAGAAAACCGGAAACTCTTTCCCGACAGGAGAGTACCCAGCATTGAGCATTTGTTCCGCGGTTGCACCGACGACAACCCAATCTTGATCGTAGACGGGAATGTCCAATAGCTTGTCTCTTACCGCTCCACCCACTAAGTAAACTTCCACGCGTGTGACCTCGAATATTTGCGTATCTGACTGGACATTGTAGCAAGCAATGGTACTTTGCTCTCTATTCAATTGACGTATTTGCATTTGGTCTGTGTATGTATAAGGATTTTTTTGGTTTCTCTGAGCTGCCTTTCTCGATAGTGCCCAATTCCCGCTATCTCTATTTAAGTCAGCGCCATCGTGAAGCCATCACACATTTACAGGCTGGCCTCGGCGATGGTGGTGGTTTTGCCATGCTGACTGGAGAAGTGGGGACGGGGAAAACCACAGTCGCAAAATCAATGTTGGCCAATCTTGATGCTCAAACGTGTGCCGCTTTACTGCTCAACCCAACTTTTTCCAGTGTCGAACTGCTTGAAGCCATTTGTGATGAGTTTGGCTTGAGCTACGCAGCTAATTCTTCCCTTAAACAGCTCAACCAACGCATTTACCAGTTTTTGTTGGAAAATCATCAGCAAAACATCCAAACCTTATTGGTGATTGATGAAGCACAACATTTGGCGGCGGATGTGTTAGAGCAATTGCGCCTCCTCACTAACTTAGAAACGGAAACACGTAAGCTGTTAAAAGTGTTGTTGGTGGGGCAGCCTGAATTGCAACAGTTACTGCAAACCACACAATTGCGGCAACTTGCTCAGCGCATTACAGGCCGTTATCACCTATTGCCGTTGAATCCTCAAGAAACCGCAGACTACATTGCGTTTCGTATTCATACCGCAGGGGGAAGTCGTACCCTGTTTGATCATGCCAGCGCCAAAGTGATTGCTCAGTATAGTCACGGTATTCCCCGCCTGATTAACTTGATTTGCGATAAAGCGTTGCAATTGAGCTATCACCAAGGCGACAAAAAAATCACGAAAGCGACGGTCGAGCGTGCTTGCCAAAATGTGAT
The DNA here is from genome assembly GCF_002265885.1 of Vibrio sp. 03_296. NCBI lineage: Bacteria > Pseudomonadati > Pseudomonadota > Gammaproteobacteria > Vibrionales > Vibrionaceae > Vibrio > Vibrio sp. 03_296. Next base: position 44,637 of record NZ_NPKW01000055.1, on the reverse strand, counting down.
GGCATTTCAGGCAGAGATCTATCAGCAAACCTCAAACCGTTTGTCTTTCCCTTGGGGGAAAGTCTCTGTACTGGCCGTTTGCGTTGCCGGAGTATTGGCCATGGCCGCTTATTGGCCTTTGGTCACAACTGACAATGTCGCTTCCACTGCGCCTCAGGTCGAGCTAGATAGGCCTGCAACCGAGTTGCCTGTACCGGCTTCCGTGCCAGCAATCTTGGTGAATGATGAACAATGGCTCGGCGAGTCAGCTGTTGCGCGGATGACCACTCGAGCGCAAGGATTAGAAGAGCTTTACAAATTATGGGGATATAGAGCAACGCGCATCGATACCTTGTGTGAACAGCCATCCACGTCGATTTTCCAGTGCCAAGTTCGGCAGCTTAATTGGCAAGAGTTGCAGCAAACGCGACACCCTTTGTTGCTGACACTGCAGCATGAAGGGCAACGGGCTTACGTTGTCTTGCTGGAAGTCGACCCAGAGCGCGTCGTTCTGCTTACAGGCGAGCAACGCCTCACCCTCACGGTTTCACAATTGATGTCGTTATGGCGGGGCGAAGTTACCGAACTATGGCCAATGCCTCTGAGAGAGACATTGCGCCTGGGTATGCACGGCGAGGCCATTGAAGTTTTGGACCAATTGCTTGCCAAAGCACTCAACGATGAACCGTTAAAGACGACGCAGTTTAATGCTGAGCTGATGCAGCGAGTGGAATGGTTTCAACGTTGGCAAGCAATGACCGAGGATGGCATCGCCGGCCAGCGTACTTTGGCGCGTTTGCAGCACATGGTCTCATTGTCCGAGCCGTGGCGAGCGCTCACTCAGGCTGAGAAACAAGGCGAAGAGCAGGTGATGCGCTATCCTGAGTATCCCTCGCTCGCGCCCCTTCTCAGAACATATCCGTTGGCGGAAACTGGCGACGTTATCAACGTGGCCGATCAAACAAGCCCCACTTTGGTTGCGAGCCCATCAATGTCGAGTGAAGAAAAGAAAACAGAGGACGAGCGACTGTTTGAAAACCTCGACCTGTCAGGCTTATCGCCAGAGCTGGCGCAAAAAGTCGAAAATGCCTTGCTGGTGGAGACGCAAGCCGATAATTCACCGCAAGTGAGGTCAACGGTTTCAAGGCTCGATTTGAGCGCGGAAAAATGGCATGGGCGCTTGCCTCCACTCAATTTGCAGACACACATGTATTCGAGCGATCCGAAACGTCGCTGGTTGAAGATTAATGGTGCGGAGTTCCATCAAGGTGAGTGGATCGATAACCAGATTCAACTGGTAGAGATTTCAGCGCAGTCGGTGATTGTTGAGTTCAAAGGAGAGCAGATCGAAATTCCAGCGCTCTATGAATGGAAAGGCTAAAGAGAGAGTGAAAAGGGCCATTAGCCTAAGAGTCAGAGAGAAATCGGGCCGCGAATGCGGCCCGATTTGATGTTTATGCCCAGCCTGAGTTGGACTTCTTACGGCGTGGGATCATGTAAGGCAGAATTAAGCCGAACAGAAGACCAATGCCAGCCACACCACCACCGTACATGAAGTATTTCAACAGTAGGTCGTCTTTTTGTGTGTCGAGTTTTGCACGCAGTTGGCGATTTTCCGTTTGTACAGAAGCAAGTTGATCACTGATTTCGCTGTATTTCTTCTCTAGATCTGAAATTTGTTGGTTGCGAGTGTCAAGGGAGTCGACCAAGCCTGCCTTTTCGGTATCGGCATTTTGGCGCGCATTCGCCAATTGAGATTTTACTTCTTTCAGCTCTTTCTCAAGACGAGGAAGGCGCACTGCCATACTTTCTTGGCGTGTGATGAATTTTGCTTGAACCCAGCCCTTGCGGCCTCGCTCATCGACCACTTCGCTATAGCCAGTTTCGCTGTTGGTTTGAAGGAGTTTTACTTTGCTACCCGCATCAACGCTACCAATAATACGAAACGTGTTATTTGGGCCTGAGTGCATGTAGGTAAACAGTTCATCTGCGATGTAGCGGTCTTGGGCGAAAACGGATGGCACTGCAAGAAGAGTCAGTAACACCGTGACGATGAGTTTTTTCACAATAAATCCCTTAACGATTTAATCAGAGTCGGCGATAAAAATTCGGATTAACGAATAGTAAAAACTTTCCCTGACGCATGCAACAAAGAAGGGAGGCAAAGCCTCCCTTAATGTGCGTTTGAGTCAAATATGACAAGGCGCTTACACAATCGCGGCGCGCCTTACATTCTCATGACGAGAAAATTAACCGAAGATCGCTTGCATTGCGTAGTAGAACACTACGGCAAGCAGTGCACCCGCTGGCAGGGTGACAACCCAAGAAGCAACGATGTTACGAACCACGCCTAGGTTGAGTGCTGCGATACCGCGTGCAAAACCAACACCCAATACCGCACCCACAAGTGTTTGTGTGGTCGAAATTGGTAAACCAGTACCAGAAGCCAGTACAACGGTTGAGGCAGTGGCAAGCTGAGCAGCAAAACCACGGCTTGGAGTCAGTTCAGTGATACCTGTACCCACCGTTGCCATTACTTTGTGGCCCATGGTCGCAAGACCCACAACAATACCAAAACCACCAAGAGGAAGAATCCACCAAGCGATAGTGCTTTTCGCGGTTACTTCGCCCATGTGCTCAATGGTTGATACAACGGCAGACAGTGGACCGATCGCGTTTGCTACGTCGTTTGAGCCGTGTGCAAATGCCATTGCACAAGCGGTGATGACCATAAGAACGCTGAAGATGCTTTCTACGCCAGCGAAACCATGATCGTCTTCGCGGTTAGCGAATTTCTTCTGGATGTAGAGGTAGCCGCCTAGCATAACAAGGCCAGAAACACCTGCAGACCAGAACCACGCTTCAGTGCTGCTCAGGTGCAGACCAACGTGTTTTAGCCCTTTCTTGATGGTAACCAGTGCAATCACCATGGTGGTAATAAACATGTACACAGGTACGAAACGCTTGGCGTTCATCAATGGTTTTTCTGTATCGAAAATCAGGCGTTGTGCGCTGACGAAAATGACGTAAGCGAAGAAACCAGAGATCAGTGGTGTAATGATCCAGCTTCCAACGATGCCTTGTACGCTGCTCCAGTCTACCGCTTCAGTACCGACTGAAACGCAGGCGAAACCGATGATCGCACCGATAATAGAGTGCGTGGTCGATACTGGCCAACCCATGTAAGAAGCCAACAGTAGCCATGTACCCGCGGCGAGGAGCGCAGACATCATACCGAAGACAAGAACATCTGGTTGGTGAGCAAAGAGAGATGTTTCGATAACACCTTTACGGATAGTGTCGGTTACTTCACCGCCTGCAAGATATGCACCCGCAAATTCGAAGATCATCGCAATGATGATCGCTTGTTTTACGGTTAGTGCTTTTGAGCCTACCGATGTGCCCATCGCATTAGCAACGTCGTTCGCGCCAATACCAATTGCCATCATAAAACCAAAAGCTGCTGCAACAATAATCAGGACAGTGCCGTAGTTCGCAAGGATATCCATCGTAATACCTAGTTGATTTATAACAAGCGGAGCAATATCAAACAGACGTTATCCTGCCTTAGCCAGAAAACTGTTATTGGCCAAAACAGGATGGGTCGATAATGCTCTTCGTTATGTTTCGTTGACTTAAAAAATTAAGATCGAGATAGCATCAATTCCAGACGCGCGCCTACACGCTGTGCCTGGTCTGCAATGCCGCCTACCCATTCAAGAATCTTGTACAAGAACATGACATCGATAGGGTTCATCTCAGACTCAATGGTCATCAGTTGCTGACGCAGGCCGATTTGCATCGCATCAGTGTCATCTTCAATGACATCCAATTGATTAATCATTTCTGCAACCAGCGTGACTTCACGCCCTTTGAATCCAGTTTCAAGAAGCTCATCTAGCTCATTGATCACGTTTTGCGCTTGGTTAGCCGCATCAAGACAACGTTGAACATAAGCAATGAAATTGGGTTGGAGTGCTTCAGGAATCATCAGCTTACGACCGTAAACACGGCCTGCAATGTCCTTTGCTAAGTTGGCGAGTTTGTCTTGCTGAGTCAGTAGCTCAAGCATGTCAGTACGATCGACTGGCAGGAACAAACCGCGAGGAAGTTTCAGACGAATTTCACGTTTTAGAACATCCGCTTCTTTCTCTAGATGTGAGATTTGAGCACGGATTTCTGCTGCTTTTTCCCAATCACCCTCTGAACAAACTTCAAAGAAATTGATTAGGTGTCCGCAACATTCGTTGACACAAACTACGTGACGCTGCAAAGGCTTGATAGGGGACTTTGCAAATAACCCCATAATTGTATTCATTGGCATGGTCATTCAACCTAATAAATATAACCTTAAAAGAACATACACCATTTCGTGGTGAAATGTTGAGCGATGGCTATAAAGGCGCGCATGTTAACGCATTAAATCCATCATTAAAACTGTTTTAGATCATCATTAGTGCGATATTTCTTTCTTGCCCCTCGAGAATTTAGGCAATATCCTGTCCCAGTCTGCTTGAGAAGGTATAACTATGGAAACCGAGATAGAACTGAAGTTTTTTGTTTCTCCTGAATTTTCAGAAACTTTGCGCGAAAAAATCGCCGAAACCAAAGTACTTCAGCACAGTTGTCGCGATTTAGGAAACACCTATTTTGATACGCCAGACAACTGGCTTCGCCAACACGATACAGGCTTACGGATACGCCGCTTTGATGATGTTTTCGTGCAAACTGTCAAGACGGCAGGACGCGTTGTTGCAGGCTTACATCAACGCCCTGAATACAACGCAGAACATACCTGCAATACACCAAATCTTCATTTACATCCTGGTGATATTTGGCCACAAGGAAAAGATATTGACACTTTGCAATCGGAATTGATGGCGCTGTTCTCTACGAACTTTACCCGCGAACAATGGCTGATTGGTATGCCCGATGGTAGCCAAGTCGAAGTGGCGTTTGACCAAGGAATGGTGAGCGCAGAGGATAAGCAAGATCCCATCTGTGAGGTGGAGTTAGAACTGAAATCAGGCCAAACCGAAGCCTTATTTACCCTTGCTCGTCATTTGTGTGAGTCTGGCGGTATGCGTTTAGGCAATTTAAGTAAAGCGGCGAAAGGTTATCGCTTGGCTTTAGGTTACCAAGGCGACGAAGTGAAACCATTGAGCCTAGTGGACACGGGCAAGATGGACAATGTGGAATATTGTTTGATCAACTCACTCGAGCATGCCCTTTCCCATTGGCACTATCACGAGCAAATTTATGTGGAACGCGAATCGGTGGAAGCGTTACATGAAATCAGCCACGCCATCAGCTTTATTCGCCAAACCTTGACCATTTATGGCGGTGTCGTGCCACGACGCGCCAGTGCGATTCTGCGTCAAGAGCTTAAATGGCTAGAAGAAGAGCTAGCGTGGTTGTCTGAACATGCACATTTAACGGAACTTCTCGATGACAAAGGCAATGTGCTGCGTAAATTGGATGCACGCAAGTTCTTAGTGGCGGAGTTAACCCAGCAATTTGAAGAGTTGCCCGATCGAGAAGAGGTGCTGACCTTACTCACCAGTGCGCGTTATACCGGATTACTGCTCGATTTGAGCCGTTGGATTTTAACGCGAGGTTGGCAGCCATTCCTTGATGACAAAGCAAGAGAAAAGATGGCCAGCGCGATCCGTGATTTTTCTGTTAAGCAACTTGATCGCACTTGGGCTGAGTTGATGGAAGCGTTTCCGGCAGAAAGAAGCATGTCGGCACAAGAGTACATCGATCAACGCTATCGTTTGATGCGTAACCTCTATACTGGTGTGGGCTTTGCCAGCTTGTATGATGCAGAAGAGCGTAATAGCTTCCGTATGCCTTGGGCCGATTTGATCCATGGTATTGATGATCTCTTAATGCTGCGCCATTTGATCCCGCTGGTAGATAAACTCGAAGGCGAAGAGAAAGAGCAACTGGAACGCTGGTTGATTCGTCAGGAGCGCTCGATGTTGCATGCAATGGATCAAACTCGCGCCATTGGTGTGGAAGCAGAGCCATACTGGCGTCATTAATGATGAATCGAGATAAGAATAGGGCGATACGCCCTATTTTTTTTGCTGTTCTTCAAGCCGTTTCAGCCGCTCTAAAATTTCATGCTGTTGCTCGAGGAGGGTTTCTAGCATCTTTTCCTTGTTGATGGCTCGATTGGTTTGCTGTTTGCTCGGTGTGGTCAGTATCGAGGTGATCAAACCGGAAATCATACCAAATAAGCCAACGCCGCTCATGATGATCACCACCGCCAGCAATTTCCCTCCATCTGTTACTGGATAATGATCACCGTAACCAACGGTCGAAATCGTCACAAACGCCCACCAAAGGGCGTCCGTTCCGGTTTGAATATTCGACGCCGGATTTTTCCCTTCAATAAACAGCATCATGCCAGAGCCGATAGTCACCAAGACCACGAGCAAAAGTAAAATCGTCGCAATGGTGGTCTCTTTTCGATTTTCTTTGAGCTGATTGAGAATAAAGCGAGAAGAACGCAATACGAGGATCACGCGCAAGATATGGAACAAGCGGGCAAATCTCAGCGGCTCAATCATGGGTAAACTGGCAAGAATATCGATCCAATGAGTTTTGAGGTATTGACGCTTATCTGCGGCGCGGATCAAATCTACACTGAGCTGAAGAAGAAAAATACTACAGATTATGAAATCGAGACCGATAAGAACTTGTCGGGTCTCTGCATCCAAAGGAAAAAACAGTAAGCCAGAGATCACAAATAGCGCCATAAAAGACAAGATTAGTGATAACAGACTCATCGGTTTGGTGTTCTCTTTGATATCATTACTTTTCATACGGGGCTCGAAATAAATAGCAAGGTGGCGTTTTTAACGCGCAAAGTATTTAAGCAAAGTGCCCAAAGGCAACATCTTCTTGATACGACTATAAAAGAACTGGTGGAGAAACAACAATGGAAAAGCTGGCTTTTAAGCCCTGGGAAAGGGTGATCTCTGACATTCGCCTCGTTCCCAAAATGATTTTGTTGATGGTGTTCAGTACCGTTTTGATTGTTGGTAAACAGCTTTGGGATGCAAGCACCTTCTATCAAGCTTTGTTGGCGGCAACGCAAAATGAGCAACTCGCGCAACAACATTACGATGAATACATGGTTCAAGTGGCTTGGCAAACTGGCTTATTGATTGTTGTGTTTGTGGTTCTCTTGATGGCGGCTGCCAGCGTGATGCTGCGTCAAACTCGCTATTTAAATGATGCGATCAAATTGATGGCGCAAAGAAACCTTTCGGTTCCGTTTGGCATGGCTTGTAAAGATGAATATGGCGATGTGGCGCGTGAGCTGGAGAAAACCCGTCAGCAATTGCACGATATGATCAAAATGCAGATCAACGCCTCAGATGAACTGGCGGGGTTGACGGAAGTGATGACGCTGAGCATGTCGGAAACCAAAGAGTCGGCACAAGAAGAGTTTAATGAAATTGATCAACTGGCGACGGCGATGAGCGAAATGACCTCTACGGTACAAACCGTGGCCGATCACGCCAACAATGCGTCGAGTTTGACCGAGCAAGCCTCGCAACAAGCGAAAAAGGGCCAGCAATTCTTGCAAGGCACTGTGTCGAAAATGAGTCAATTGTCGTCAGACATTGCTTCTTCAGCTCAAGCCGTGAACCAAGTGGAAGAGCGAGTTGGTGCCATTGGTAGTGTGGTTGGCACCATTCAAGGCATTTCAGAACAAACCAACTTGTTGGCACTGAACGCGGCGATTGAAGCCGCACGTGCTGGTGAAGCGGGTCGTGGCTTTGCTGTTGTTGCCGATGAAGTTCGCAACTTGGCTCAGCGCACTCAAACGGCAACGGTAGAGATTCAAGACATGATCACTCAGCTGCAAACCAGTGCCAGCAGTGCCGTTGACCTCATGGAGAAGAGTGTGGTGCAAGCGGCAGAAGGCGTTGAGTTGGTGTCCAACGCCGGAACGGAACTGGATGGCATTGTTGGTCAGGTAACCAGCATCAATGACATGAACTTGCAAATCGCGACGGCAGCCGGCCAGCAGAGCAGTGTTGCCGCGGAAATGGACCAAAACCTTTCCAATGTGCGTGAGTTAGTGGAAGCATCGGTCGTGGTGGTCAGTGAGCTGCTGGAAACCTCGGAAATGATGCAAGGCAACGCGGAAGAGTTGGATAAGAAAATCAAATCTTTCAAAGTCTAAGCTTTTAGTCACAATGAAACGCCCACATTACTCATGTGGGCGTTTTTTATTGCAGTAAGTCTGATATAAATAAGAACAACCGCTCAACAAGAACAAGGAAGAAAAATGTCGCTGCCATCCCCTTTGATCCCTGTCGCTGAACTGGCAATGCAAAATGCTCAGCAGTCTGGTTATCTTGAACACTGGCCGCAAGCGCTTATCACACAATTTCAGTTTATTTCAGGACTGAGCAAGTTTGTGGTGGAAACGGTTCTGCGCGATGCTCAATTGGCCGAGAGTCTTCCAGAAATGTTGGCGCAAGAAAGCCGACAAGAAGCCTATCGAACTCGTTTGGCTGAGCAGTTACAAGCGTGTCACGATGAAGTGGCGGGCCACCGAGTATTGCGTCAATTTCGTAACCGAGAAATGGTCTACATCGCTTGGAAAGATTTTACTCAGGCTTGGAGTCTTGAGGCATCCCTAAGTCATCTTTCGGAGTTGGCCGAGGCGATGATCTTTGAGACATACCAGTGGCAATATCAGTTGTGCTGCCAAGAGTGGGGAACCCCGACCAATGCGCAAGGCGAAGCGCAACCGATGCTGATCATTGGGATGGGGAAACTGGGAGGCGGCGAACTTAACTTTTCCTCCGACATCGATTTGATTTTTACTTACCCTGAAAATGGCGAAACACAAGGCGCACGTCGTAGCATCGCCAACGCACAGTTTTTCACTCGTTTGGGGCAACGCCTCATTAAAGCGCTGGATCAGCAGACCTTCGATGGTTTCTGTTATCGAGTCGACATGCGCTTACGCCCGTTTGGCGAAAGTGGCCCGTTAGTGATGAGTTATGCGGCTTTGGAAGATTACTACCAAGAGCAGGGGCGAGATTGGGAACGCTACGCGATGATCAAAGCGCGGGTGATGGGGCGCGAAATGTACCCTGAATACCAAGAGCTGCGTCAGATGCTCAGACCGTTTGTTTTCCGTCGCTATATCGACTTCAGTGCCATTCAATCGCTGCGTCGGATGAAATCAATGATCAGCAGTGAAGTACGTCGTCGCGGCTTAAGCAACAACATCAAACTGGGCGCGGGGGGCATTCGTGAAATTGAGTTTATCGCCCAAGTGTTCCAACTGATTCGTGGTGGGCGTGAACCGGCTTTGCGCCAGCGAGGCCTATTGGTGACGCTAGAGGCAATTAAGCAACTGCAATTGCTGGAAGAGGCGCAAGTGTGTCATTTGGTTGAGGCTTACAAGTATTTACGACGCTTAGAAAACCTATTACAAGCGATGGCAGACAAACAGACGCAAACCTTGCCTGATAACGAATTAGAACAGCTCGCTTTAGCGGTGGCGATGGGCTATTCACAGTGGCAAGCGCTGCAAAATGATGTGCAGCAACACATGGCAAAAGTACACGCCGTGTTTGTTAATCTGATCGGTGATGAAGAGGATGAAGTGAGCCCGGTGGAACGTCACTTTAATGAGTTGTGGGATATGTCCCATAACCCAGAGGTCATTGAGCAGATTCTACAAAATGACTTGGCTTGCCAAAATTGCGCCACGACGTCAGAGCAAATCATTCAATTCAAGGCGGATCTGGCCAAGAAAACCTTAGGGCCTCGCGGGCGAGAAGTGCTCAATCGACTGATGCCAAAACTTTTTTCAGCCATCTTTGCCGATGCCGATGCACAATTTGGCTTACCACGCGTTTTGCATTTGCTGCACAACATCGCCACTCGTACCACTTACCTTGAGCTGCTCGATGAGCACCCTGCGGCATTAACGCAGTTGGTGCGTCTGTGCACGGCCAGCCCGATGATTTCTGAGCAGCTCGCACGTTACCCCATTTTGTTGGATGAACTGATCGACCCACAGCAGTTGTACAACCCGATTGCACTTGATGCTTATCGCACCGAATTGCGAGATTTTCTGGCCCGAATCCCAGAGGACGATGTTGAACAGCAGATGGATGCGCTGCGTCAGTTCAAACAGATTTGTAGCTTACGCATTGCTGCGGCAGACATCGCGGGTGTCTTGCCCGTCATGAAAGTGAGTGATCACTTAACCTACTTGGCAGAAGCGATTGTTGAAGCGGTGGTACATCAAGCTTGGCAACAGGTTGCGGAGAAATATGGCGAACCAACGCACCTTAAAGACCGTGAGGGCAAAGGCTTTGCGGTGGTCGGCTACGGTAAAGTGGGCGGTTGGGAGTTAGGCTACAATTCGGATCTAGATGTTGTTTTCTTGCATGATTGCCCGGTAAGCGTTTATACCGATGGTAAGAAAGAGATCGACGGGCGTCAGTTTTACCTGCGCTTAGCGCAGCGCATCATCCATATTTTCTCAACGCGAACGGCGTCGGGCATTTTGTATGAAGTCGATACGCGCTTACGCCCTTCCGGCGCTTCTGGGTTGCTGGTTTGCCCTGTCGATGCCTTTGAAGAATATCAGCATAATGATGCCTGGACGTGGGAGCACCAAGCATTAGTGCGCGCTCGTATGATTTATGGTGATGAACACCTTGCCAGTGAGTTCCATCGAGTGCGCCACCAAGTGCTGGCCAAACCGCGTGATCAAGCCAAGCTGCAAAAAGAGGTCGCCGATATGCGTGCGAAAATGCGTGATCATCTTGGCGGGAAAAAATCCGATCGCTTTATGTTGAAGCAAGATCAAGGCGGGATCACCGATATCGAGTTTTTGGCTCAATACCTGGTGTTGAACTACAGTGCTGAAAAGCCGAAGTTGACACGTTGGTGCGATAACGTGCGCATCTTTGAAACCTTGATTGCTCAAGGGGTTATGGAAGAAGCGCAGGCGATGTTGCTCACTCAAGCATACACGACGATGCGTGATGAAATTCACCGACGCAATTTGCTCAACTTAGAAGCCGATGTTGCTCTCGATAAGTTTGTTGCGTTGCGCCAAGGGGTCAGCAAAGCTTGGCAAGAGTGGCTTGAATCCTCAACTATTTAGACCCGATAAAGGCTGTGTTACACTCAGCGCAGCAAAAAAATTGGAGACCGAGAATGAAACCAATCCTACCTGATTACAACAATGCAGGTGTACTGATCATTGGCGATGTGATGCTAGACCGTTACTGGTATGGCCCAACAAGTCGTATTTCACCAGAAGCCCCAGTACCTGTTGTAAAAGTAGAGAACAATGAAGAGCGCCCAGGCGGAGCGGCAAACGTAGCAATGAACATTGCCTCGCTTGGTGGTCATGCGCGCATTGTGGGTTTAACAGGGATGGATGAGCCAGCGAAAGTGCTGACCGAAACCCTGAATTCGTTAAAAGTAAAATGCGATTTTGTTGCGCTTCCTGAATACCCAACCATCACCAAATTGCGTGTGATGAGCCGTGGTCAGCAATTGATTCGCTTAGATTTTGAAGACAAGTTTGAAGGCACCGATCCTGAGTTGGTCCTAACACGCATGGAGCGCGCTCTGCCTCACGTGCAGGCGGTGATTCTGTCTGATTATGCAAAAGGGGCGTTAGAGCACGTTGAGGCTTTGATCGCGAAAGCTCGTGCAGCTAATGTTCCCGTGTTTATCGACCCGAAAGGCACCAACTTTGAACCTTATCGTGGCGCCACTCTGCTCACACCAAACATGTCTGAGTTTGAAGCGGTGGTTGGCAAAGTGACATCCGATGATGACTTGGTGGAAAAAGCATTAGGCTTGATTGAAAAGTTTGAACTTGGAGCATTGCTGGTGACGCGCAGTGAGCATGGCATGACATTGGTTCGTCCAGATCAGAAGCCATTCCATTTGCCAACCCAAGCCAAAGAAGTGTATGACGTGACGGGTGCCGGCGATACGGTAATTTCTGTCTTGGCGGCGTCGGTTGCAGCAGGTAAACCGCTTGACGAAGCATGTGCATTGGCTAATGCGGCGGCGGGCGTCGTAGTCGGTAAGCTAGGTACTTCAACGTTATCGACCATCGAGTTAGCAGAAGCCATTCATGGCAGCCGTGATACCGATTTCGGTGTGATTGCCGAAGCGGCGCTGATTGATGCGGTGAAAGCGGCGCAAGCCAAAGGCGAGAAAGTGGTCATGACCAATGGCTGCTTCGACATCCTTCATGCAGGCCATGTTTCTTACCTAAATAACGCAGCAAAATTGGGTGACCGCCTGATTGTCGCCGTGAATACCGATGAGTCGGTGAAGCGCCTGAAAGGTCCTGGCCGTCCTGTGAATCCAACCGATCGTCGTATGGCAGTGCTCGCGGGCTTAGGCGCTGTTGATTGGGTGGTACCGTTTAGTGAAGACACGCCACAACGTTTGATTTCAGAAGTGCTACCGGATCTGTTGGTTAAAGGCGGCGATTACAAGCCAGAAGATATCGCTGGTGGTAAAGAAGTGATTGCTGCGGGTGGTGAAGTAAAAGTGCTGAACTTTGAAGATGGCTGTTCAACCACAGAGATCATTGATGCAATCAAAGGCGGACGCGGTTAACCACACTGCGTTTCAATGAGCTGTACCATCATCAACATGAGACAAAAAGGGTGACATTGCTGTCACCCTTTTCTTTATGCGTGTGTTTTTCGATGTGTTTGCGGTTTCGATTATTTTTTCGCAATCAAACCAGCATCAACATCCAGTACATCTTGTTCGTTCAGCGTACCCACCGCCTGACGAAGTTGCAGTACACTCAAGATGTAGTTGTAGCGTGCATTCGATAAGTTTTTGTTGGCATCGTAAAGGCGACGAGTGGCATCAAGTACATCCACAATAGTACGAGTACCCACATCAAAACCTGCTTCGGTTGCCTCTAATGCTGAACGCGCAGAAACCACGGATTGCTCATACGCGCGAAGTGCACCGATTGAGGCATTGATGTTGTTGTTTTGCGCTCGAACTTCTTTCACGACACCGCGATAAGTGGCTTCGAGATCTTGGCTCGCAGAGACGTAATTAAACTCAGCTTGTTTGGTTTGCGACGTTGTATTACCACCGGTATAGAGTGGCACGACGAGATTTACACCCACATTGAAATTATTGGTTGTACCGTCACTTTGTGCACTGTTACTAACGTCTGCGTAGTTATAGCCACCGTCTAAGGTTAATGACGGTAGATGGCCTGAACTGGCCAGAGAAATATTGTCTTTGGCGATGTCTTTTGTGATGCGCGCTGACAGTAAGCTCAAGTTTTTCTCTTGTGCTTCTTCGATCAGGGTTTCAGCCGAAGCGTTTGAGCGGCTTGCTGAGAAACGCTTGGTATCTAAGACATTCAGGTTTTTATGCTCTTGACCTGTGATTTCACGCAACGCTTCATAACTGTTGGTTAGGCTGTTTTCGGCCAGAACTTCGTCAGCTAATACGCCATCGTATTGCGCTTGGGCGTCATGCACGTCTGTAATGGCCGACAGACCCACTTCAAAACGTTGTTTGGTTTGCTCTAGCTGACGAGCAACCGCCGCTTTTTCTGCACGGACAAATTCTAAGTTGTCTTGCGCTTTTAGCACCTCAAAGTACGCTTGCGCGGTTCTTAAGATCAAACCCTGTTGCGTCGCTGCGTATGCCGCATCTGCTTGACGAGCGCTTTTCTCTGCGTTGTCTAGCGTGATCCAAGACGAACGCTGATACAGTTCCTGAGAGAAATTAATCCCAGCAGTTAATGCATTTTGGTCGTTATCGATCGTCGCACCAGCATCAAGATCCGTATCACCGCGTTTTAGGTTATAACCTGCGGTTAAATTAATTTGCGGTAATAAGGTACTACGGCTAGAAGTGACCGCTTCAAATGCGGCGTCACGTTTAGCTTGTACGCTCAATAACTGTGGATCGTTTTGCTTTGCCAGATCATAGATTTCTGCCAAGGAATCAGCCCACACTGAAGAACTCAGGCTACCTAGCGCTGCACCAATAAGTAGTGGAAGCAGTTTTTTCATTTTCCATTCTCGCCATGTATAGTTTGATTAATTCTCAAGAGTTTAACTCAAGTTGCTGGATATTTGCCCTAAATTCTGCACTTTTTATTTTTAGCTGTCCAGTTGTGCAATAAGTAAATCGTTTAAACCTAAAAATTTTTAGAACAATTATATAAAAAGTTGAGCAATGTCCTTTGAGTCATGTTTAAACAGTGAGTAAACTACAAGATTCACTCAGTGAGGTGCGAAATGCAACAGGATGACAAACAACACGCTGTTTTCACTCCAGAAGATGTAGAGGTTCTCTCAAAAGAGCCACTCTTTCAGGGATTTTTCAAGATGATCAAGTACCGCTTCCGCCATAAGTTATTTGCCGGAGGGTGGAGCAATGTGATCGAACGTGAAATGTTTGAACGTGGTCATGCTGCTGCAATGCTTCCCTACGATCCTATTCGTGATGAAGTGGTGTTAATTGAACAAATTCGTGTCGGAGCACTGGAGCATCAGCATCCTTGGCAGTTGGAAATTGTCGCAGGCATGATCGATCGTGATGAATCGGCGGATGATGTCGTGCGTCGAGAGGCGCAAGAAGAAGCTGGCCTAGAAGTCGGACAACTTGTTTCGGTGGTTTCGTATTATCCTTCAGCGGGTGGCTGTTCAGAAAAGCTGGATGTTTTTATCGGTGAAGTGGATGCCTCTAAAGCGCATGGTATTCATGGTTTAGACTATGAAGATGAAGATATCCGTGTGCATGTGATGACACGTGAGCAAGCCTACGATTTGGTCAAACGCGGCAAAATCGAGAATGGTGCCTCAATTATCGCCTTACAATGGTTAGAGTTAAATCACTTGCAGTTAAAGTCACAGTGGTTGGAGATTGAGTGATGGGTTTAGCAGCAGCAAAACAACCTTATTATGTTGATTTGGCAGGGTTAATGAGAACCTATGAGACGAATTATGCCAAATTAAATGCTTTGCTGCCGTTCAACGCTGAAGTGGGTGATGTTCGCTGCTATCAGGTCGTAAACATGATCTACCAAATGACAGTGAAAGAGGTCACAAAATACACCACCATAGTGGAGATATGTCAGAGTGATGACATACCGTTATTTCCTTTACCTACGATGTCTGTCAGGCTTTATCACGATGCCAGAGTCGCGGAAGTGCTCTCGAGTGGTGAGCATGTTCGATTCAAAGCGAAATACGACTACCCAAATGAAAAGTTGATGCAGAAAGATGAAAAGCATCAATTGAATGCGTTTCTTGGTGAGTGGCTGACCTTTTGTTTAAAAAGCGGTATTAGCCGAGCCCCAATAACATTTAAAGAAGAATAACAGAGTCAGGTTTTCATTTTGCAACATACATCCAGTGATACGCTCAGCGAGAACAGTATTAAGCTGTTACAGATTACGGATACTCATCTCTTTGCATCGGATGAGGGCAGTTTGCTGAGTGTTAAAACACTCCAAAGTTTTCAGGCCGTTGTCGAGCAAGTGATGGCGCGCCATGTTGAGTTTGACTATATATTAGCAACCGGTGACATTTCTCAAGACCATAGTGCGGCCTCCTACCAGCGTTTTGCTGACGGAATTGCGCCACTAGAGAAAGCCTGCTTTTGGTTGCCAGGTAACCACGACTATAAACCCAATATGTCGAGTGTTTTACCTTCCCCTCAAATTACTACACCAGAGCAGGTGGCGCTTAATCCTCATTGGCAACTGATTTTGCTGGATTCCCAAGTCGTCGGTGTGCCACATGGTCGCCTCAGTGATCAACAGTTGTCGATGCTGGAGCATTATTTGCAGGCGTCGCCAGAGAAAAACACCTTAATTTTACTTCACCACCATCCACTGCTGGTGGGTAGTGCTTGGTTAGATCAGCATACGTTGAAAGATGCAGAGGCGTTTTGGCAAATTGTTGAACGTTTTCCTATGGTGAAAGGCATTGTGTGTGGTCACGTTCATCAAGATATGAATGTGATGCACAAAGGCATCCGTGTGATGGCAACCCCATCAACATGTGTTCAGTTCAAACCGCAATCTGACGATTTTGCGCTCGACACGGTTTCACCCGGTTGGCGCGAATTAACACTGCATGCCAATGGTGAGATCACCACTCAAGTGCAACGCCTGGCTTCGGGCAGTTTTTTACCTGATTTTACCTCAAGTGGTTACTGATATGAGCCATCCTAAGCCTTCACTGCTGCTCTACATTCATGGTTTTAACAGCTCGCCGTTATCGATGAAAGCCAATCTGATGCGTGAATATTGCGAGCAACACCGACCTGACATCAAGGTTGTGGTGCCGCAGTTACCGAGTTTTCCGCAAGCGGCTGCAGAGTGTTTGCTAGAGATCGTTCAGCAACATAAAACCACTCATCGTATTGGTTTGGTGGGGAGTTCGCTCGGTGGTTATTTGTCGACTTGGCTCAATGCCGAGTTTGGTTTTCGCGCTGTGGTTGTCAACCCAGCGGTGAAGCCGTATGAGCTGTTGGCTGACTATCTAGGGCCACAAACTAACCCATATACGCATGAAAGCTATACACTCGAAGCGCGTCATATTGACGAATTGAAAGCGCTTGAGGTAAAAGTGGTCGCGAATCCAGAATCTTTCTGGCTATTGCAGCAAACCGAAGATGAAGTGCTGGACTACCGTCAGGCAGTGGAAAAGTACGCAGGTTCTGCACAAACGGTAGAAGAGGGAGGCGATCATAGTTTTGTTGGCTTTGAACGCTATCCAGAGCGAATCATTCACTTTCTTGGTTTGTAACGCTACCACTCAGAGACAGGATTAGGAGGGGCTCATAATTTTACCTCTGATATCCAACCGTTTCTTGACATAGTCGCACTGCTTTCCGACTATGTTTCTCCGAATACAGCTACCGTGAAACGCACAGAGTCACGCTCTGTGAGTAACAGGGTAGCTTTTTCGTTGTCGCCAGTTGGTGCAAAAGTGCGACCAACTAGGCTCAGACAACAGGTAAACATTGAGAACGATTCCGTATTATGACTGAACAATATAATGCTGGTGCCATTGAAGTACTGAATGGTTTAGAACCAGTACGTCGCCGACCAGGGATGTATACGGATACAGCGCGCCCAAACCATTTGGGCCAAGAAGTGATCGACAACAGTGTCGATGAAGCGCTGGCCGGACATGCCTCCAAAGTACAAGTCATCCTACATGCTGACCAATCACTGGAAGTGATCGATGATGGTCGAGGCATGCCCGTCGATATCCACCCAGAAGAGAAAGTCTCGGGCGTTGAGCTGATCCTATGTAAGCTGCACGCTGGTGGTAAATTCTCCAACAAAAACTATCAGTTTTCTGGTGGTTTGCACGGGGTAGGTATTTCGGTGGTGAACGCCCTGTCTAAAAGGGTTGAAGTGACAGTACGTCGAGATGGTCAGGTTTACGAAATCGCTTTTGAACATGGTGACAAAGTGTCGGATCTCACCGTGACGGGGACGTGTGGTCGTCGTAATCGCGGTACCAGCGTGCACTTCTGGCCAGACACCAAATACTTTGATTCGCCAAACTTTTCGGTTACGCGCTTAGTGAATAACTTGCGTGCGAAGGCGGTCCTTTGCCCAGGTTTGGAAATTACTTTCAGTGATCGTGTGAATGGTAAAGAGCATCAGTGGCTCTACCAAGATGGTTTGAAAGATTATTTGATTGAAGGGGTGAAGGGTTACACCTTACTACCTGAAGAGCCATTTACAGGCCAATTTTCGGCAGAAACAGAAGCCGCGGATTGGGCGGTGATTTGGCAGCCAGAAGGCGGTGAGATGATCACCGAAAGCTACGTTAACCTGATCCCAACCGCACAAGGCGGTACGCATGTGAACGGTTTACGTCAAGGCTTGTTGGATGCGATGCGTGAGTTCTGTGAATTCCGCAACTTACTGCCGCGTGGCGTGAAGTTAACGGGCGAAGACGTTTTCGACCGCTGTTCTTACGTACTGTCGGTGAAGATGCAAGATCCGCAGTTTGCCGGCCAAACCAAAGAGCGCCTTTCTTCTCGTCAAACCGCGGCGTTTGTCTCTGGGGTGGTAAAAGACACCTTTAGCTTGTGGTTAAATGAAAAGCCGCAACTTGCCGAGCAACTCGCGGAAGTGTGTATTGCGAACGCTCACCGTCGTATGCGTGCGAGCAAGAAAGTCGTGCGTAAAAAGATTGCATCAGGCCCAGCTTTACCAGGTAAGTTGACCGATTGTTCCGTGCAAGACTTAGCTCGTACTGAAATCTTCTTCGTGGAAGGGGATTCGGCAGGCGGCAGTGCCAAGCAAGCGCGTGATCGTGAATTCCAAGCCGTGATGCCGCTGCGTGGTAAAATCTTAAATACTTGGGAAGTTTCTGCCGATCAAGTATTGGCGTCTCAAGAAGTGCACGATATTTCTGTCGCACTAGGGATTGATCCAGATAGCGACAATCTTGAAGGGCTGCGTTACGGCAAAATCTGCATCCTCGCCGATGCGGACTCGGATGGTCTGCACATTGCGACACTCTTGTGTGCACTATTCACACGTCATTTCCGAGCGCTAGTTGAAGCGGGACATATCTACGTAGCAATGCCACCACTGTATCGTATTGATTGCGGCAAAGAGGTGTTCTATGCGCTGGATGATGCAGAAAAAGATGGCGTGTTAGAACGCCTAAGCCAGAAGCGCGCCAAAATTAACGTGCAACGATTCAAAGGTCTGGGTGAGATGAACCCACTGCAGTTGCGTGAAACCACGATGGATCCCAACACGCGTCGTCTGGTGCAACTCACCATTGATGACTCAGAGGCGACCATGGAAATGATGGACATGCTGCTGGGTAAAAAACGCGCAGATGACCGTCGTAGCTGGTTACAAAACAACGGCGATATGGCAGAGGTTTAATAGATGTCTACAGAAATTACTTATGATGGCGTCGAACAATTGCCAATGCGCAAGTTCACCGAAGATGCTTATCTAAACTATTCGATGTACGTCATTATGGATCGTGCGTTGCCTTATATTGGTGACGGTCTGAAACCGGTTCAACGACGTATTATCTACGCCATGTCGGAGCTTGGGCTTTCGGCGGCGGCAAAATACAAAAAATCAGCGCGTACCGTGGGTGACGTGTTGGGTAAGTACCATCCACACGGCGACTCAGCATGTTATGAAGCGATGGTGCTGATGGCACAGCCATTCTCATACCGCTATCCGTTGGTGGACGGTCAAGGCAACTGGGGTGCACCGGATGATCCGAAATCGTTCGCCGCGATGCGTTATACCGAAGCCAAATTGTCGAAGTTTGCCGATGTGCTTCTGGGAGAGCTTGGTCAAGGTACGGTCGAGTGGCAGCCTAACTTTGATGGCACGATGAAAGAGCCAAAAATGCTGCCAGCACGTTTGCCTCACATTCTTCTCAATGGTGTGACAGGCATTGCGGTGGGTATGGCGACGGACATTCCTCCTCATAACGTACGTGAAGTTGCGGATGCCACCATTCATTTGATTGATAATCCAGCTGCGCCGCTGATGGATTTAATGCAGTACGTCAAAGGGCCTGATTTCCCAACAGAAGCGGAGATCATTACCCCAAGTAGCGATCTGGAAAAAATGTATCGCAGTGGCCGTGGCAGCGTGAAAATGCGCGCGGTTTGGTGCAAAGAGGGCTGTGACATCGTTATCACGGCGCTCCCGCATCAAGTCTCAGGGGCCAAGCTGCTTGAGCAAATAGCCGCGCAAATGCGCGCGAAAAAATTGCCGATGGTGGAAGACTTGCGTGATGAGTCTGACCACGAAAACCCAACTCGTATTGTGATTGTACCGCGCTCAAATCGCGTTGATTGCGACCAGTTGATGAACCACCTGTTCGCGTCCACCGATTTGGAGAAGAGCTATCGTGTTAACTTAAACATGATTGGTCTCGACAACCGCCCACAAGTGAAAGGCTTGGTGCAGATTTTGACGGAATGGATCACTTTCCGTCGCGAAACGGTACGTTCACGCTTGCAATACCGTCTTGATAAAGTGCTGGCTCGCTTGCACATCTTGGCAGGTTTGTTGATCGCGTATCTCAACATCGATGAGGTGATTGAGATCATTCGTACTGAAGACGATCCTAAAGCGGTATTGATGGCCAGATTTGGCATTACCGATATTCAAGCCGATGCGATTCTGGATACCAAACTTCGTCACTTAGCCAAATTGGAAGAGATGAAGATCCGCGGTGAACAAGATGAGCTGGAAAAAGAACGTAAGAAACTGGAAGAGTTACTGGGTTCTGAGCGTCGTCTGAATACCTTGCTGAAAAAAGAGATCCGTGCGGATGCAGAGAAATTTGGTGATGATCGCCGTTCTCCGCTAGTGGTTCGTGAAGAAGCGAAAGCACTGACTGAACGTGACCTGATGCCGAATGAAGCGATCACCGTTGTCTTGTCAGAGAAAGGTTGGATTCGTCACGCCAAAGGCCACGAAGTGGATTGTCAGGGGTTGAGCTACAAAGCGGGTGACAGCTATCTGGCGCATGCGTGTGGTAAGAGTAACCAGCAAGCGGTGCTGCTTGGTTCAGATGGCCGCAGTTACTCATTAGAATCGCACACCCTGCCTTCGGCTCGCGGTCAAGGTGAGCCGATTACTGGCCGCCTCAACATCACGCCAGGAAGCAGTATTCGCCAAGTGATCATGGGTGAAGAAGAACAGCTATGGCTGATTGGCTCTGATGCGGGTTATGGCTTCGTGTGTAAAGGCAGTGATTTGTTGTCGAAAAACCGCAGTGGTAAAGCATTGGTGTCGTTGCCTGAAAACGCAGAAGTGATGACACCATCGGCGGTATTGGATTTGGACAATGACGATATTCTTGCCATTACCAACCAAGGCCGTATGTTGATGTTCCCAATTAAAGACTTGCCGCAACTTGGTAAAGGTAAAGGGAATAAGATCATCAATATTCCAGCGGCGAAAGCAAAAGCGAAAGAAGAGATCCTGTCGCATTTGATTGCTTTGCCAAAAGGCGCTTCACTGACGCTGTACGCAGGCAAACGTAAGTTGGGCTTGAAGCCTGCCGATTTGGATAACTTCCGTGGAGAACGAGGCCGTCGAGGTGGTTTACTGCCACGTGGCTTGCAGCGAGTCACTCGTATTGAGCTCGAGCAAAGTGACTCATCGGATGGTTCAGAAACGGCCACTGACGCGTAATAGAAGCAGAAAAAGAACCCCAAGCCTAGGCTTGGGGTTCTTTTTATCACTCGGATTAGATTGTTTGAACTGAGATTAGATTTCTCGGTTATCTTCCGCAATCGTCACTTTCAGCGTCATCTCTTGTCCTTTGCGGATGATACCGACATCGACGGTTGTCCCCGGACGTAGATCGGTCACAATATCCATCACACTCTGACGACCTTGGATCTTCTTGTCATCAATACTTAAGATGATGTCTTGTGCTTCAAAACCGGCGTTTGCGGCCGGGCCGTTGGGATCGACACCCAATACGACGATGCCACCAATATGCTCATTACCGAGCAAGCGCGCAGTGACTGCATTAATGTCTTGCCCATCAATACCAATATAACCTCGGATCACTCGGCCATCGGCAATGATCTTTTCCATGATTTTATTTGCCAGAGGGAAAGGGATGGCGAAAGAAATACCATAAGTTTCCAGATCGGTGGCTTGCTGAAAAGAGGCGGTGTTGATACCAACCAACTCGCCTTTGGTATTGACTAAAGCTCCGCCTGAGTTGCCTTCGTTGATCGCGGCATCGGTCTGAATAAAAGCTTGTCTGCCATCAGCACTGATGGAAGAGCGGCCGGTGGCGGAAATAATACCAAAGGTGGTGGTTTGCCCGAGGTTATAAGGATTACCTATCGCCAACACCACATCACCAACTTTGGCTTTGTAGTTTGAATTTAACGGAATGACAGGTAAGTTGCTGCCTTCGATACGCAAAATGGCGATGTCAGTGCGACGATCTTTGCCCACCAATTGCGCGGCGGCGACTCGGCCATCTTGCAACGCCACAACGATTTGATCGGCTTGGGCGACCACATGGTAGTTGGTGATGATATAGCCTTTTTCACTGACGATGACACCAGAACCCAACCCTTGCGTTGACAGCTTACTACGGTCGTTTTCAACGTATTTTCGGCTGTAAATATTGACCACCGCAGGCGCAGCATTTCTCACCGCCTGATTAAATGAGATTTGCAGAGAACTGGCATCTTGTGGCGATACATCCAGCGTGGTTGTAATCACATTACTACGAAGAGAGGGAACAGCGAGTAACACCAGCAAAGCTGTCACCAGCCCTAAAACGACGGAACGCATAAGAAAGTTGAGCATGCCCTCTCCACAGAAGTCACAAAGTTAGAACAGAAAGCAGAGAATAGCATTACCTGATTGAATAATAAAAGGGCAGCCCACTTTCGGACTGCCCTTTGCGTGCTCGTTCATCATTGAGGTGATACGTTTACTTAGCGAATGACTAAGTAGATAGTACGTTCACCACGTTGGATATTGAGCGCAAGTACGCCAGTTTGTTTTTCAACAATGGCACGGAAATCGGCGAGATTTTTTACTCTCTGACGATTGACTCCGATAATGATGTCGTCTTTTTGTAATTGGTACTGTGCCGCTGGCGACTTATCTGCCACGTTGATCACTTTAACGCCTGCAATGCGATCGTCTGACGTGGTATTAGCCAACTCAGCACCGGCAAGGCCTTCGTGCATTTTATCGGCTTTCGCTTTGGTTTGTTGCGACTCACCCAATGTGACATCAAAGCGCTTATCTTTACCATCGCGCACCACGCCAAGTTCGATTTCTTTGCCTGCCCCGAGGGTTGCAATCTTGGCTCTTAGCTCAGAGAAGGTATCGATTTTCTTACCATTGAGAGACACAATGATGTCGCCCGCCTTGATGCCGGCTTTATCTGCTGCTGAGTCAGGAACCACTTGGCTGACAAATGCGCCTTTGCTCGAGTTATAGCCCAGCGCTTCAGCCAGTTCAGAGGTGATTTCGCCACCTTGAACGCCTAACATGCCACGTTTGACTTCACCAAATTCCAAGATTTGGTCAGTTAAGTTCTTCATCATATTCGATGGAATGGCGAAGCCAATACCGACGTTGCCGCCATTGGGGCCGAGAATCGCAGTATTGATGCCGATCAGTTCACCATTGAGGTTGACGAGAGCACCACCGGAGTTGCCGCTGTTAATTGCCGCGTCGGTTTGAATAAAGTTTTCGAAGTTTTCAATGTTCAAACCACTACGCCCTAAGGCTGAAACAATACCGGACGTCACTGTCTGTCCCAAACCAAATGGGTTACCAATGGCGACGCTGAAATCACCCACACGTAACTTGTCGGAATCGGCGAGCTTAATTTCGGTTAAGTCTTTAGCGCCATCGACTTTGAGCAGAGCAACATCGGACATCTCATCGCCACCAATTAACTCGGCATCGTATTCACGACCATCGTGAAGCTGAATTCGTATCTCATCAGCGCCTTTGATGACGTGGTAGTTCGTCACGATATAGCCTTTATTGGCATTAATGATGACACCAGAACCTAAACCACGGAATGGACGTTCACGAACTTGTTCTGTTGGGAAATCAGGGCCAAAAAAGAACTGAAATTGATCGGGAATACGCGAGCGTTCTACCTGTTTACCTTCAACCGCGATACTAACGACCGCAGGGGTAACACGTTCGAGCATTGGCGCTAAGCTCGGCAACTCCTGTCCACTGACGCTAAAAGGCAGTGCGGCGGTTGCTGGAAGAGGGGCAAGGGCAGAGCTTAAGCTCAAAGACAATGCAGTCAAAACAAGCAAAGGTTTTTTCATCCAATAACTCCTATAAATACCAGTCTATTGCAAAGGACAGAGACTCAAACAAAAATAGGTTTACTTCCTATCAATATTGTCGTCGTAAACAGTTTTCAATAGACAGTGATGTGAGTTAGGACTCAAAAACCTTTGAAAAGTTCATCAATGAGAAAAATTAGGACGCTTTCGCTGTGATGGCTTCTGGTGCATCCAGGATGACTTTTTTCTGATCATTGAATAGCCCTGTTGCGCCGTTAGCGTAATCTTTTGGCTGTTCAGTGACTTCATCCGTTACATTTTCTTCGGTGTTATCTTCTTTTGCCGACAATGCCACTTTATCAAATGGATTGTCTTGCGCTGGCAGATTCGGTAGAAGCTCCGCAGAAGTTTTCGCCATATGCTGATATAGCTTGCTGTAATCTTTACCGAGTGTTTCGAGTAGCTCAGCGGTTTGGGAGAAGTGATCAATCAGCTCTTGGCGTTGTTGCTCTAGTTCATATTTTGCTACATCGAGCTCTTTTTTGATGTTCTTCTGTTTTTTATATTCTGGCGTGGTAAGTCGTGATACGACAACACCAACAATTGCTCCGACAAGCAAGCCTACAATGGCATACATCCAAGGCATAACAGCTCCTTATAATGGTTTTAACATGTTATTTACTGCTTAGTTACACGTATTGCGCCACCATGTTACTATGGGAGCAGTAGTCAATAAAGCAAAATAGCAACGACACAATCTCAAGTTTGATAACGGGATTTTATGCCCTGTTTTGGTATGAGAACAATGAGCCCATTAGAAAAATACGAACACGACCTCGCGCATAACGGATTCCAGAAAGACGCTGCTCAGTACAATGCAGTGCGAGCACTAGATAGGCTTTTTCATCAATATCTCGATTATTGCGCCCAGCCTCAACCGCAACAAACGCGTTGGCAAAAATTATTAGGCAAACAGCCGCCAGCCAAATTGCCCCCACAAGGACTCTATTTTTGGGGTGGTGTTGGGCGTGGAAAAACGTATCTCATGGATACTTTTTTTGAGGCTTTGCCTACTCAACGCAAAATGCGCGTTCATTTTCATCGCTTTATGTATCGAGTTCACGATGAACTGAAACGGTTAGGTGATGTAGAAAATCCACTGGAAAAAGTGGCTGATGTGTTTAAGGAAGAGGCGGACATTGTCTGCTTTGATGAGTTTTTTGTTTCGGATATTACCGATGCGATGATTCTTGGTACGCTGATGCAGGCGATGTTTAGGCGTCAAATGATACTGGTGGCGACGTCGAACATTGTACCGCAAGAGCTATATCGTAATGGATTACAGAGAGCGCGCTTTCTGCCTGCTATCGCTTTGATTGAGCAACACTGTGAAGTGCTCAATGTGGATAGTGGCATAGACTATCGGCTACGAACGTTAGAGCAAGCAGAGATCTATCATTATCCATTGGATGAGCAGGCAAACCTCAACCTAAATCTCTACTATCAGCAGTTAGTTGGAGAGGGTAAGGCCAAATTATACAATGTTGACATCAATCATCGCCAAATAGCGGTTATAGAGGCCAGTGATGGGGTACTGCATGCGACATTCGCCCAGCTGTGCCAAACCGCACGCAGTCAGAATGACTATATTGAACTGTCCAAAATCTATCACACGGTGTTGTTGGCGGATGTGCCACAAATGGATAATAAGATTGATGATGCTGCGCGACGATTTATCGCCCTCGTGGATGAGTTCTACGAACGACACGTCAAATTGATTATTTCCGCGGAAGTGGCACTAGAACAACTCTATCTGCAAGGGCAATTGGAGTTTGAGTTTAAGCGCTGTCAATCTCGTTTAGTGGAAATGCAAAGTCATGAGTACTTAGCGAGAGAACATCTGGCTTAGATTGTTTCTTGGGAGAAAGACGTGACGAAAAAATTAGTGATTGAGTGCAAAAAAAGGTGATTTTTTCTTCGCTCTTCTCTATAATCCTGCGACCCACCGTTACTGCAGACCTAATTTATCGAAGTTATTCGAAATATAAGGTCGAGAGTGCCAACCGCTCGAAGGGGTGATGACTGGGCTCTTAGACAGTGTGGGAGCACAGCGGTGTGTTCCTTTAAAGTTTAAATTTGAATTAACGGGTTATTATTAGCATGAAAACTTTCGTTGCTAAACCAGAAACTGTAAAACGCGACTGGTACGTTGTAGACGCTGAAGGTAAAACTCTTGGCCGTCTAGCAAGTGAAATTGCATCTCGCCTACGTGGCAAACACAAAGCTGAGTACACTCCACACGTTGACACTGGTGATTACATCATCGTTATCAACGCGGAGAAAGTTACTGTAACTGGTAACAAAGCTGCAGCAAAAACTTACTACCGTCACACTGAATTCCCTGGTGGTATTAAGTCAATCACTTTTGACAAGCTGATTGTTCGTAAACCAGAAATGGTCATTGAGCTAGCGGTTAAAGGTATGCTACCACGTGGTCCTCTAGGCCGTGCTATGTACCGTAAGCTAAAAGTTTACGCTGGCGCTGAGCACAACCATGTTGCTCAACAACCAAAAGTACTAGACATCTAATTGGGGATATCGGAAATGGCAGAGAATCAATACTACGGCACTGGCCGTCGCAAAAGCTCAGCTGCTCGTGTTTTCATCAAACCAGGCAGCGGCAACATCGTAATCAACAAGCGTGCGCTTGAAGAGTACTTCGGTCGTCCAACTTCTTGCATGGTTGTTAAACAACCTCTTGAGTTGGTAGACATGGTTGAGAAGCTAGACCTATACATCACTGTTAAAGGTGGTGGTATTTCTGGTCAAGCTGGCGCAATCCGTCACGGCATCACTCGTGCTCTTATGGAATACGATGAATCTCTACGTCCTGCTCTACGTGCAGCTGGCTACGTTACTCGTGACGCTCGTTGCGTTGAACGTAAGAAAGTTGGTCTACGTAAAGCACGTCGTCGTCCACAATTCTCTAAGCGTTAATTTTTCGTTTTCGAAACATTTACGCTCCAGAATTATTTCTGGAAGTTGTGGTTCAAAGCTCGGCTATATGCCGAGCTTTTTGTTTATTTATAGCTACTTATTTCCTTTCTTTGTTACATCTCACACCAAATATTTAGAATTTTGCCGCTTTTGTGACGTCGTGAGCGATTTGCCTCACAAATGTTACAAAAAGGTAGCTTTATCTTGTCAAAAAGTAGGGTTTTATTTATCATTTCTCGTCAATAAATAGAACTAGATTCATATTTTGTTAGCCATGCTCTATAAGCGGAATAATCACGATCCAAAAGGAGCAAATGGGAGAATGTTTGGATGAGCAACGCGCCTTTAAATAACGGTCGCAGGCGTTTTCTAACCGCCACAACAGCAGTTGTAGGTGGGTTAGGGGCAGCTGCCGTCGCCGTTCCTTTTATCAAATCATGGAATCCGAGTGCCAAAGCGAAAGCATCAGGTGCGCCGGTGGAAGTGGATGTTAGTAAAATTGAAGCCGGACAGATGATTCGTGTGGAATGGCAAGGTAAACCTGTATGGGTTGTACGCCGTACCCAAGAAGTTATCGACAACCTCAAAACGATTGGTGGTCAGCTACGAGATCCTCAATCTGAGATGGAACAACAGCCAACTTATGCTCAAAACGAGTTTCGCTCAATTAAACCTGAGTTTTTTGTTGCGGTCGGTTTCTGTACACACCTAGGTTGTTCGCCAACCTATCTGCCAGATTCTTTCGCAGAACAAGTGCAAGGCGTGAAATCGGGCTTCTTCTGCCCATGTCACGGCTCTAAGTTTGATATGGCAGGCCGCGTGTTCCAAGGTGTTCCTGCACCTTTGAACTTAGTGGTCCCTAAGCACATGTATTTAAGCGATACCACGATCCTTATCGGTGTTGACGAGGGGGATGCCTAATGCAAGCACTATTAGACTGGGTTGAAAAACGTATCCCTGCGATGAATGCTTACAAAAAGCATTTGTCCGAATACCCAATGCCAAAGAACTTCAACTTTTGGTACCTTTTTGGTTCTTTAGCAATGCTCGTACTGGTAAACCAGATCCTAACGGGTATTTGGTTAACCATGAACTATGTTCCTTCTGGTGAAGGTGCATTTGCTTCTATCGAATACATCATGCGTGATGTGGAATATGGCTGGTTGTTGCGTTACATGCACTCTACAGGCGCTTCTGCATTCTTCGTGGTGGTTTATTTGCATATGTTCCGTGGTTTGATCTACGGTTCTTACCAAAAGCCTCGTGAGCTACTGTGGATCTTCGGTATGTTGATCTTACTAGTACTGATGGCAGAAGCGTTCATGGGATATCTACTTCCATGGGGCCAGATGTCTTACTGGGGTGCACAGGTAATCATTTCCTTGTTTGGTGCCATTCCGGTCATTGGTGATGATTTAACCTTGTGGATCCGTGGTGATTACATCATCTCGGGTGCAACGCTGAACCGTTTCTTTGCTCTGCACGTCATCGCCTTACCTATCGTACTGCTGCTGTTGATCGTGCTGCACATTCTGGCGCTGCATGAAGTGGGTTCTAACAACCCAGACGGCATTGAAACTAAGCTGCCGAAAGGTTCAATGGGACCAGATTACAAGACACAGTTTAAGTTCCACGAGTACTACTCAAACAAATACGACATCATCGATTCGATTCCTTTCCACCCTTATGGAACGGTAAAAGATATGGTGGGTGTAGCGGGCTTCCTGTTTTTGTTCTGCTATGTCTTGTTCTTTAACCCAGAGATGGGTGGGTACTTCCTAGAGCCGCCTAACTTTGAAGCTGCAAACCCGCTGAAAACGCCTGAGCACATTGCACCAGTTTGGTACTTTACGCCTTTCTATGCCATTTTGCGTGCTGTTCCAGATAAGCTGTTGGGTGTTGTAGCGATGGGACTATCGATTGTATTCCTATTCCTACTGCCATGGTTTGACCGCTGTAAAGTTCGCTCTTACCGTTACCGTAGCAAAATTCATTTGATTAACATTATCCAGTTTACGATCAGCTTTATTGCATTGGGTATTCTTGGTGCGCTTCCAGCAACACCAACTTATACGCTACTAGCTCAGATCTTTAGCTTGGGTTATTTCATGTTCTTTATTCTTCTGTACGTATACAGCAAGAATGAAGCAACGAAGCCACTACCAGAGAGGGTGACATTCAAATGAAGAAATGGATTGTAATTCTATTTGCTATGTTGCCATCTCTGGCGATGGCAGCGGGAGCGGGTGTTCCGTTGGACAAAGCAAATGTTGATTTGTCAGACAAAGCAGCACTACAAAATGGTGCTAAGTTGTTCATGAACTACTGTTTTGCTTGTCACTCGACGCAGTATCAACGTTACGAGCGTGTGGCGGATGATCTTGGTATCCCAGCCGATCTCATGAAAGAAAATCTGATGTTTAACCCAGAGAGCAAAATTGGCGATCTGATGGTGAACGCTATGCCACCAAAACAAGCCGCGGCTTGGTTTGGTGCGCCGCCACCAGATTTGACTCTTGTTGCTCGTGTTCGTGGTGCTGATTGGTTGTACACTTACTTGCGTACTTTCTATGTTGACCCATCACGTCCATTTGGTGTGAACAACTTAGTTTTCCCAAGCGTTGGTATGCCACATGTATTGGAAGAGCTGCAAGGTATTCCTAACCCTGTTTACGGCACGAAAGTGGTTGATGGTAAGGAAGTACAAGTTGTAGTTGGTGTTGAAAGCGACGGCACTGGTGAACTGAGCAAAGGAGAGTACGATGAAGCCGTGCTCGACTTAGTGAGCTTCTTGGTTTACTCCGGTGATCCAGTGAAGGCTGAGCGTCACGCTCTAGGTTGGTGGGTCATGGCTTTCTTAGTACTGTTCACTATCGTGGTTGTGCTGCTGAAGAAAGAGTATTGGCGTGATGTGCATTAATTGTGCTATCATACCGCGCTAATTCCCAATTTTATTGAATAAACAATGGAGGCTTAGCCTCCATTGTTTTTATTATTGTAAGTGTACTGGAGGGCCCATGGCTTTAGCTGCCAATAAACGTTCTGTAATGACTCTATTCTCAAGTGCATCAGACTTGTACAGCCATCAAGTGCGTATCGTTCTCGCAGAGAAGGGTGTAAGTGTTGAGGTTGAGTTGGTTGATGAAACTAACCTACCAGCAGAGCTGATCGAGCTAAATCCTTATAAATCAGTACCAACACTGGTGGATCGTGAGCTAGCACTCTATGACTCGAAGATCATCATGGAGTACCTAGATGAGCGTTTTCCTCATCCGCCGTTGATGCCTGTTTATCCGGTAGCCCGTGGTAATAGCCGTTTAATGATGTACCGTATCGAACGTAACTGGTACTCATTGGCTGAGAAAATTGTTAAAGGCAATGCAGAAGAATCAGAGAAAGCGCGCAACAAACTGCGCAATGACTTGCTGACTCTATCGCCAATCTTCGCTGAATTTGAATACTTCATGAGTGAAGAATTTAGCCTAATTGACTGCTACTTAGCGCCTTTATTGTGGCGTTTGCCTCTACTAGGTATCGATCTGATTGGTCCTGGTTCAAAAGAGATCAAAGCTTACATGAACAAAGTGTTTGAGCGTGATTCATTCCTAGCTTCTTTGACTGAAGCTGAACGCGAGATGCGTTTGGTTCGTTAAGTTATGGAAATTGCTCAAATGACCGCTCGCCGACCGTATATGCTAAGAGCATTTTACGATTGGCTAGTGGATAATGATTTAACTCCTCACCTCGTTGTGCAAGCAACATTGGCTGGAGTGCGCGTACCTCAAGAGTTTATTCAGGATGGTCAGATTATTCTGAACATTGCCCCGCGTGCGGTTGGCAATCTTGAATTAGGTAACGACACCATCAGCTTTAATGCTCGTTTTGGTGGTCGTCCACATTCTGTGATTGTTCCATTGTACGCAGTGCTGGCTATTTATGCTCGTGAAAATGGTGCTGGCACCATGTTCGAACCTGAAGAAGCGTATACCAGTATCCCTGGGGCTGAGCAGGAAGAGGACGATGGTATTTGGTTGGAAGAGGAGCATTCAGCGCCTCAACCTAACATCGATTTTGATGATGAACCAGAGCCACCAAGACCCAAGGGCCGACCTAGCTTGAGAGTCGTTAAATAACGATGAACGTTAAATAAGAAAAAAGCAGCGAAAGCTGCTTTTTTTGTGCTTGAGAGTTAGCCATACCGATATTGATTATTGGCTGGCATTACTTGCTTGTGTTGCGTTCTCGCCATACTGGAATGCACGAACAACCTGCTTAACCCCAGATATATTGCGTGCAATCTCAGTCGCTTTCTCCGCTTGTTCGCTATTTACATAGCCAAACAGGAACACATCGCCATCTTCGGTGATGACTTTGATCTTTACGCTTTTTAAGGATTCATCGGTAAGCAATGCAGATTTCACTTTAGTCGTGATCCAACTGTCATTACTGATTTGTGACACGCTGAGTGGGGCTTTCACTTTAACTTGATTGTGAAGCACTTGAACACCTTTAACACTGCGAGCTTGCTGTTCAAATCCCGATCTTTCCTCTGCAGTGGAGGCTTGTCCCATCAACACCACCGTACCATTGTAAGAGCTCGCGACGATTCGCACTTTGCCACGATAAGGTGCTTTATTGCCAATGGCCGCAATTTCAAACTCGATATTGTTATCTTGCCAGATCTCTTTGGTTGTTCGTGTATCCGTCACAAGATTTGCGGTGGTTGCGGCGCCAGCGATGAAAAGTCCGGCACAACCTGATAAGGCCCAAGTTGTGATGAAAAGCAAAACGTAACGTCGCATCTTTATTCCTCGTGAGCAGGGAAAAGCACTTGGTCAATGAGATCGCACAAACAGTGCAGCGTCACCATGTGCACTTCGTGAATACGCGCGGTGCGGTGAGATGGAATTCGAATCTCAACATCGTTTTCACCGAGTAGGCCTGCCATCTCACCGCCATCTTTGCCAGTGAGAGCAATGATCGTCATGTCTCGAGTTACCGCCGCTTCCATCGCTTTGATGATGTTTTTACTATTACCACTGGTGGAGATCGCCAACAAAATATCGCCAGGTTGACCAAAGGCACGCACCTGTTTCGAGAAAATCTCTTGATAGTGGTAGTCATTTGCCACTGCCGTCAAGGTGGTGTTGTCGGCGGTTAGAGCCATGGCTGGTAAGCTTGGGCGCTCAGTCTCGAAACGGTTGAGTAGACATGAAACAAATTGTTGAACGTTCGCTGCCGAACCGCCATTGCCACAACACAGAATCTTGTGACCATTCAGCAGAGTTGCCACCATCGCCTGTGCGGCATGGGTGATGGCATCTGGCAGGGCTTCTGCGGCGGCGATTTGAATTTGAATACTTTCGGTAAAGCTGTCTTTAATGCTGTCGAGCATCGATTATCCTTGAGTAATTGCATTGGCGATCCAGTTAATATCCTGGCCATTGGAGTGAATGGCCACAACATCAAACCGCATCGCAGTGTTACAAGCATTATATCCGTGTTTGTTTAACCATAAATAAGCGGTTTTAATAAGCTTGTTGGCTTTGGCAGGATTCACCATCTCTGCGGCGTCGCCATAACAGCTATTTTTTCGATACTTAACTTCAACAAACACAATGGTTTGTGCTTCTTTGAAAATCAGGTCGATTTCGCCAACCTTGGTCGTAAAGTTGGCTTCAATAAACCTCAGTCCTTGGCGTTGTAAGTATGCCTTCGCCAAGGACTCATATTGGTTGCCGATGGCGCGTCGGCTAAAGAGCCCCATGCTCTTTCCAGCTGATTTCGCGATGAACGACGCATTGATCATCAATCGTCAGCACGCCCGTTTGACCGTTGACGGCGTGATTTGGGACCACTTTCATTTGTGGTAGTTCCGCCATCAGTTTGTAGGCATCCATCCCCAACGCTTGTAAGCGTTTTTGGAAGTTGGACTGTTCTGGCCAAAGTTGTTCCATTTGGTTATCCAGTGCAGGGTTCACTTCAAGCAACATTGGAATGTCGCTGTAAACAATGCCTGTGAGGTCTTCGTATTGCTTCTCACCACTGTTGCTCATGGAATTGGAGAAGAGCTTCGGTGGTTTTGCATCTGGGTTTACCGCCACTTCAATAAATGGCTTGATGAGAGTGAGCTCTGAGCTGCGAGCAGCGATGTAGACGGAGTCAATATCACGACGACTGCGAGGCTGCGTTTCCATTGGCAACTTCATTAGCCCTTCCATTTGTGCGATTCGCTGCTGGCTTTCTTGTAAGCCAAATACCGAGTTTACATCACGTTGTAGCTGACGCTTATCACCAAAGTAGCTTACGGCCACTTTGTTGGTGCTGTATTTCTTCCATTCGGCTTCAAAGGCGCTGACTACTCGTTGCCCTAAGTTGCCTTGAGGGGCGAAGATGAGTGGATACTTGTAGCCATTAGCAAACAAGTGCTTCGCCGCTTGGGCGACTTCTTGCTCTGGAGAAAGGGTCAGGTAGCAGATCCCCGTCCCTGCTTGTAGGTCGTCGGGAATGTTGAGTGCCAGTGATGGAATTGACACTTGACCGCTCTTGTCACTTAACTCGCCTTGTAGCACTTCGATGACATCTTTACGTAGCGGTCCGACAATGAAATCAATTTGCTCATCGGTCAGTTGCTGTTTCAACTGATGTGGTTGATAGAGATTGGTATCAATGACCTTGAGGGTCGCTTCAGGATCGCGATCTTTGTCGTTCATCATGGCAAAGATGAAACCATCACGAATCAATTGTGCTTGCTTAGCATATTTGCCACTGAGAGGGAGCAATAACGCAGTATGCACCGGTTGAACAATCTCTAAGTCGAGAATGCTTTGAATTTCAGCGGGGGTATACAAAGCTGCAGGGTGCGCGGTATTTTCTGCAAACCAATGTTCAAGCGTGTTTTTTAGCTGTGGCACATTGGTAGACATGGTTTTCATGTATATCGCCAATTGTAACCAGCCATCGAGCACTTCTTCGCTGGCATCGGGATGAAGTTGCGTGATCTCATATTGAGAGTAACCGGCAAAGTTCGCCCAAATTTGCTGCGCGATTTCAGCTTGCTGAGATTCGTCCACGTATTGGCTTAGAGTGACCAGTTGTCGGTTGGCTTCAAACGGCTGCTGTAATGCGGTGTAAGCTTCGGCACGCAACGTGTAATAATCTTTCCACTGTTCGTTTGGCAGTTTCCACCAAGTTTTGAAATTCAATAGCTCGATCACGTTGTCGGCTTGGTTGAGTTTTAGATGGTAAGCGGCACGTGTTAACTGCCATTCAGCCTGCTGCACTTCGGAGAGCGGCATTCTTGCTAAGCGCTTGATCAGTAAGTCAGCTTGAGCAAGATCGCCATTTTTCAGCGCTGCCTTGGCAGCCATAATCAGCCAATCTGCTTGTAGGGTACCCTCACTGCTGTCTGCATTTATCATGTAGTTTTGAACTGACAGGGTGGGCTCAAGTGTAATATCAACACTGGTTGGCGTTTTAGGGCCTGAAGAACAAGCCGCTAGCGTAATTGCCAGTGCAACTGGAGTGAGTAAGCGTGGTACACTGAGTCTCTTAGGGTTCATCATTGCCGTGAGTTCTCTTAAAGTCCGAACAAAATTGTCTCTATATTAATCGTTGAAGTGATGCTAAACAAATGACAGATAAAAATAACTTCCCAACAGAAGGCGCAACCCTCTATATCGTGCCGACACCGATTGGCAATTTAGGGGATATTACCCAGCGTGCCATAGAGGTGCTAACCAGCGTGGATATGATTGCTGCAGAAGATACCCGACATACAGGTAAGTTATTGTCTCACTTCAATATTCAAACTAAAACTTTTGCTTTACATGACCACAATGAGCAGCAAAAAGCGCAAGTTTTAGTGGATAAATTGCTTTCCGGGCAGAACATCGCATTAGTGTCTGATGCGGGAACGCCACTTATCAGTGACCCAGGGTATCACTTGGTTACACAGTGTCGTCAGGCGGGCGTTAAAGTTGTGCCACTTCCTGGTGCTTGTGCGGTGATCGCTGCCTTAAGTGCGTCAGGTTTGCCCTCTGATCGCTTTAGTTTCGAAGGTTTCTTACCACCAAAAAGCAAAGGTCGTAAGGATAAGTTCCTCGAAATTGCAAAGGTAGAGCGTACCTGTATTTTTTATGAGTCACCACATCGAATTGTCGATTCTTTGCACGATATGCTTGAAATCCTCGGTCCAGATCGCGAAGTCGTGTTGGCACGTGAACTCACCAAGACCTTTGAAACGATTCAGGGCATGCGTTTGTCGGCGTTGGTTGAGTGGGTTCAGTCGGACGACAATCAGCAAAAAGGTGAGATGGTGTTGTTGATTCACGGTTATCGTGATTCTGCGGAGGAGTCGCTACCGGAAGAGGCATTACGGAGTTTGGCCATTCTGACCAAAGAGTTACCACTGAAAAAAGCCGCTGCGTTAGCCGCGGAAATCTACAACTTGAAGAAAAATGCGCTCTACAAGTGGGGGCTTGAGAACCTCGAATAACGGATCTCTGGTTTGGTTAGTTTGCAAAATCGTCCCTATTTGCGCCAATAATGTGATCTCACTAGACACTCAGTGGAGAAGTCTATACAATCCGCCCTCGGAGTTGACTGGGTAGTCGCTGCTTTGTTGATGTCCTTCGGGAGACTGACGTTGAAGTCCTTTGGGAGACTGACGTTGACGTCCTTCGGGAGACTGACAAAGGGGAGGAAAGTCCGGGCTCCATAGAGCAGGGTGCCAGGTAACGCCTGGGGGGCGCAAGCCTACGACAAGTGCAACAGAGAGAAGACCGCCGATGGCCTTGATTCGTAAGATGAGAGGATCAGGTAAGGGTGAAAGGGTGCGGTAAGAGCGCACCGGACGACTGGCAACAGTTCGTAGCAGGGTAAACTCCACCCGGAGCAAGACCAAATAGGCCTCCACATAGCGTTGCTCGCGTTAGGAGGCGGGTAGGTTGCTTGAGCCAGTGAGCGATTGCTGGCCTAGAGGAATGGCTACCGCCGCGCAAGCGGAACAGAACCCGGCTTATATGTCGGCTCCACCCTTTTAAGCCCATCATTACCTAGTAATGATGGGTTTTTTGCATTTTACTGACGCAATGATTATGTGAACCAATAAACTTGGCGCTATATCACGCCTGAACTTTGTCAAATAGTGGCACTGAACAAGGAAATCAGTACACTAATGATTCGCCGCACAGGCTTTGAATATTCAACGAGAAAACCATGACCGACACATTCCAGCACATTTCCGTACTACTTCATGAATCTATTGATGGTCTCGCCATCAAGCCGGATGGTATTTACATTGATGGAACATTTGGTCGTGGTGGTCACAGCCGTACGATTCTTTCTAAACTTGGCGAACACGGTCGCCTGTACAGTATTGACCGAGATCCTCAAGCTATCGCGGAAGCGGGCAAAATTGATGATCCGCGTTTTACCATCATTCATGGCCCTTTTTCAGGAATGGCGAATTATGCCGAGCAATATGATTTAGTCGGTAAAGTGGATGGTGTGTTGTTGGATCTCGGTGTCTCCTCGCCACAACTTGATGACGCTGAACGTGGCTTTAGCTTTATGAAAGACGGCCCGTTGGACATGCGTATGGACCCAACCTCGGGCATTCCAGTGTCTCAGTGGCTGATGGAAGCGGATTTGGATGACATCACTTGGGTGATTCGTGAGTTTGGTGAAGACAAACATGCGCGCCGTATTGCCAAAGCGATTGTTGCGCATCGCGAAGATGAAACCAAAGAGCCACTAACGCGTACCAGCCAACTGGCAAAACTGATTTCGGAAGCGGCGCCAAAAAGCTTTAAAGAGAAAAAACACCCAGCGACTCGTGCGTTTCAAGCATTTCGTATCTACATCAACAGTGAGCTTGAAGAGATCGATACAGCACTGAAAGGAGCGGCGAGTATTCTG
Source organism: Vibrio sp. 03_296 (assembly GCF_002265885.1). Taxonomy (NCBI): domain Bacteria; kingdom Pseudomonadati; phylum Pseudomonadota; class Gammaproteobacteria; order Vibrionales; family Vibrionaceae; genus Vibrio; species Vibrio sp. 03_296. The sequence goes on along the minus strand of NZ_NPKW01000055.1, from coordinate 7,899 downwards.
GCTCCAGAAGGGCGCTTATCGGTGATCAGCTTCCATTCTTTGGAAGACCGCATGGTGAAACGCTTTATGCGCAAAGAAAGTAAAGGGCCTGAAGTGCCTCACGGTATCCCTCTGACCGAGGCGCAAATCAAAGCGTTAGGCAGTGCCAATATGAAAACAGTGGGTAAAGCGATCATGCCAACAGCGCAAGAAATTGAACTGAATCCACGTTCTCGCAGCTCAGTGTTGAGAATCGCTGAAAAGCTTTAATTTAAACCTATGCGTCCAGCCAAGCCAAATCTCGCCAAAGAAATTTTTTTCGACCTACTAACGGTAGGTCGAACGCCTTTGATCTTGCTTGTCCTGATCTTTGCCTCAGCGATGGCGGTGGTTTTTGCCACCCACCATACCCGTCAAGCGATCACCCAAAAAGATGAAGCACTGCAAGAGCGTGAGCATTTGGATAACGAGTGGCGCAACCTGATGTTGGAAGAGACCGCGCTAGCTGAGCATAGTCGCGTGCAAGAGATGGCGAAAAAAGAGCTCGAAATGAAACGGCCTGATGGCGACAAAGAAGTGGTGATTAATCTGAAATGATGGGTAAAAAGAGCAAAACCACCGTCAAACCCAAAGAGAGTGAGCAAGGGACATCTTTGCTTATCCGCTGGCGTTTCCATTTAGTCCTAGGATTTGTTTTCCTCGCGTTTGCCGCGCTTGTTGTTCGTCTTGCATTTATTCAAGTCATTGAGCCTGACAACCTTATTCGTGAAGGGGATTTGCGTTCTATCCGTGTGAAAGCCCTTCCGTCCGCGCGAGGTATCATCTCCGATCGCAACGGTGAACCTTTAGCGGTGAGCGTTCCCGTTGAAGCGGTCTGGGCCGATCCGGTGACGATTTTCAAAGAAAAGGCGCTGGATAACAAACAGCGTTGGTATGCGTTAGCCGATGTGTTGGGGCTGCAGCGTGAAGAATTGATTGAACGTATCGAGCGCAATGAAAACCGCCGCTTCATCTACTTGCAGCGCCAAGTGAGCCCCGCGATGGCGAACTACATACGCGAGCTTAAAATTCCAGGCGTGGGGCTGAAATCAGAATCGCGCCGCTATTATCCCGCTGGTGAAGTGAGTGCTCATTTAGTGGGCGTAACGGGTATCGATGGTCACGGTCTTGAAGGGGTGGAACGCAGTTACGATAACTGGTTGACTGGTGAAGCGGGCAAACAGACGATTCGTAAAGACCGTTATGGCCGCGTGGTGGAAAATATTGCCTATGAAGACAGGCAAGAGGGCAAGTCGCTTGAACTCACCATTGATCAGCGTCTCCAAGCTATTGCTTATCGCGCCATCAAACAAGCGGTGGCCGATCATCGTGCGACTTCTGGCTCGGCAGTGATGTTGGATGTGAAAACAGGTGCCGTGTTGGCGATGGTCAACGCGCCTTCTTACAACCCAAACAATCGCAGTGATTGGCAAAGCTACAAGATGCGTAACCGCATCATCACTGATTCGTTGGAGCCTGGCTCCACGGTGAAGCCTTTTGTGATTCTTGCCGCGCTGGAAAACGGCGTTGCCACCAAAGACACGGTGATCGACACGGGCAACGGCATTCTCCAAGTCGGTGGCAGTCGAGTACGAGATACGAGTAAGGTCGGTAAAGCGGATCTGACCGAAATCCTTAAAAAATCCAGTAACATCGGCGTGACAAAACTGTCGATGGAAATGCCTGTGGAAGCGATTCTCGGCATGTATAACTCGGTCGGGCTTGGAGAGCCTTCTGGGTTAAATCTTGTTGGCGAAGTGACCGGTATTTTCCCTACGCGTTCGCGTTGGTCTCCGATTGAGAGAGCGACGCTGTCGTTTGGGTACGGTCTGTCGATCACTCCGATTCAATTGGCTCATGCCTACGCAACTTTGGGCAATGAAGGTATGTACGAGCCGATCCACATCATCAAAAGCAACGATCGTGATATGGCGAAGCAAGTGGTGTCCAAACAACACGCTCGTGAAGTGCTCAATATGCTTGAAACTGTGACGCAAAAAGGTGGCTCAGCCAGACGAGCAGCCGTTCCGGGTTACCGTGTTGGGGCGAAAACGGGAACGTCACGTAAAGCAACAGCCGGTGGGTATAGCGATGAGTACATCACCTACACGGCGGGGATTGCGCCAGTTAGCGATCCGAGAATTGCTTTGGTCGTGGTGGTCAATGAACCACAAGGGGATGATTACTATGGTGGTTCCGTTGCTTCCCCCGTTTTTTCAGAAATTATGAAAGGTGCTCTGCAAATTTTGAATGTGGCACCCGATGAAAATGCATTCCAGAACTAGTTTTATGGCTGAGCGTGGCTCGGAGAACAAAATGCGAAATACCATGAATCTGACAAATTTATTAGCGCCGTGGCTAGATTGCCCTGAGCTTGCGGACATTACCGTCCAATCGCTGGAGTTAGACAGTCGTCAGGTGAAACAAGGCGATACTTTTGTTGCTATCGTTGGTCACGTGGTGGATGGCCGCCAGTATATTGAGAAAGCAATAGAACAGGGTGCAAATGCCATCATTGCTCAATCTTGCCAGCAATACCCTTCCGGCTTGGTGCGTTATCAGCAAAACGTGGTGATTGTCTATCTTGAGAAGCTGGACGAAAAATTGTCGCAATTAGCGGGACGGCTGTATCAACATCCTGAGATGTCCTTAATTGGTGTGACAGGAACCAATGGTAAAACCACCATCACTCAATTGATTGCGCAGTGGCTAGAGTTAGCCGGGCAAAAAGCTGCGGTGATGGGGACGACGGGCAACGGTTTTCTCAATGCCCTACAGCCAGCGGCCAATACCACGGGCAATGCGGTTGAGATTCAAAAAACGTTGGCAGACTTACAGCAGCAAGGGGCAAAAGCAACTGCGTTGGAAGTCTCTTCTCATGGCTTAGTGCAGGGGCGCGTCAAGGCGCTACAGTTTGCCGCTGGCGTGTTTACCAATTTGAGTCGCGATCATTTGGATTATCACGGCACGATGGAAGCCTATGCCCAAGCCAAAATGACGCTGTTTACTGAGCATCAGTGCCAGCATGCGATCATCAATCTGGATGACGAAGTCGGTGTGGAGTGGTTTCAAGTGCTGAAACAAGGGGTCGGCGTTTCATTGTTTCCACAAGATGCAAGTGTAAAAGCACTGTGGGCCAGTTCGGTAGCTTACGCAGAAAGCGGTATTACGATTGAGTTTGATGGCTGTTTTGGTCAAGGGCGTCTGCACGCGCCACTGATTGGTGAATTTAATGCCACCAACTTACTGCTCGCGTTGGCCACACTGTTAGCCTTAGGCGTTGATAAGCAAGCTTTATTGGGTTCGGCAGCGAACCTGCGTCCAGTGCTTGGACGCATGGAGCTGTTTCAAGTGAACAGCAAAGCAAAAGTGGTGGTCGATTATGCGCATACCCCTGATGCACTGGAGAAAGCGCTGCAAGCGTTGCGTGTTCATTGTACCGGTCATTTGTGGGCTATTTTCGGCTGTGGTGGTGATCGCGATAAGGGCAAACGACCAATGATGGCTGAGATTGCAGAGCGTCTGGCTGATCACGTTGTGCTTACCGATGACAACCCACGCAGTGAAGACCCCGCCATGATTGTGCAAGATATGCTGGCGGGCTTAACCCGTGCGGACAGTGCGGTGGTTGAGCACGATCGCTTCAGCGCGCTTCAATACGCGCTCGACAATGCACAAGCGGATGACATCATTTTGTTGGCAGGCAAAGGCCACGAAGATTATCAAGTACTCAAGCACCAGACGGTTCACTACTCGGATCGTGAATCGGCGCAGCAACTGCTAGGAATTTCATCATGATTGAGACCTCTCTGAGTCATTTGGCACAATTGACGCAAGGACAACTGATTGGCGATGACGCCACCTTTTGTACCGTTTCAACGGATACGCGTCATATCCCTCATCAAGCGTTGTTTATTGCGCTCGTCGGTGAACGTTTTGATGCGCATGATTTTTGCCAGCAAGCGGTGGACGCAGGTGCTGTCGCATTGTTGGTGGAGCGAGCGCTGGATCTTCCCGTCGCACAAGTGCTGGTCAAAGATACGAAAATTGCACTCGGTCAGCTCGGAGCGGATGTGCATCAGCGCAGCCAAACTCCTACCGTGGCGATCACGGGCAGTTGCGGCAAAACCACCGTTAAAGAGATGGTGGCCAGTATTCTGCAGCAAAAAGGTAAAGTGCTGTTCACCGCGGGTAATTTTAACAATGACATTGGTGCGCCTCTGACGTTGCTACGCTCAGAGCTCAACGATGATTTTGCGGTAATTGAACTGGGTGCCAATCATCTTGGTGAAATTGCCTATACCACTCAACTTGTTCAGCCCGATGTGGCGTTGGTGAACAACGTGGCTGCGGCGCATCTTGAAGGGTTTGGCTCGATTGATGGCGTGAAACAAGCGAAAGGGGAGATTTACCAAGGTTTGTCTGCTGGTGGCGTGGCGATCGTCAATCTAGACAGTCATGGCGGTGAGTATTGGACACAGGTACTGGCCGATAAACAAGTCATAACGTTCTCGGCAACGTCAGAGCAGGCTGATTTCTACGCAACAGACATCGTACTGGATACGCAAGGGAAAGCCTCATTCGTATTGCATACGCCTGAAGAGAGTATTCCACTTTCTCTTGGTATCATTGGCCAACATAACGTCGCCAATGCGATTGCCGCCAGTATTATTGCTTTGCAGTTTGGTGCCAGTTTAGCGCAAATCCAATCGGGATTGCTCAATCTGATGCCTGTCAAAGGGCGCGTTGATGTTCAACAATTATCCGACAACATCAAACTGATTGATGACAGTTATAATGCCAGTGTGCCAGCTATGAAGGCGGCGGTGGACCTATTAGGTAGTTTTACCGGACAGCGTTGGTTAGTTTTAGGTTATATGGCGGAATTGGGCAATGAAAGTCTTGCACTTCATCGTCAAGTCGGTGAACATGCTGCCCCATTAAATTTTGAACACGTCCTTACCTATGGCGAGGATACTAGGATCATTAGCCAGTTGTGTGGTGGAAAACATTTTTCAGACCATGGTGAACTGATCGAATACATCAAGCAGAATTTGGCCAACGAAAATGAAGCCTGTCATACCGTGTTGGTCAAAGGCGCAAACTCAGCTGGCATGAGTAAAGTGGCTGCTGCTTTGAAGGAGAACTATCAATGATTATTTGGCTTGCCGAGCTGCTACAGCCATACTTTTCCTTTTTCCGACTGTTTGAATACCTGTCGTTTCGCGCGATCTTAAGTGTTCTAACCGCGTTGGGGCTGTCGCTTTGGATGGGGCCACGCCTCATTAAGCGCTTACAGTTGCTGCAAATTGGTCAAGTGGTGCGTAACGAAGGCCCTGAGTCTCATTTTAGTAAACGTGGCACGCCAACCATGGGTGGTGTCATGATCCTCGCGGCTATTTCTATTACCATTTTGCTTTGGGCTAACTTATCCAACCCTTACGTTTGGGCTGTACTGGCCGTCTTGATGGGCTATGGTGCGGTCGGGTTTGTTGACGATTACCGCAAAGTGGTTCGCAAGAATACCGATGGTTTGATCGCACGTTGGAAGTACTTTTGGCAGTCAGCCATTGCGTTGGTCGTGGCTTTCGCTCTATACGCATACGGAAAAGACACTGCAGCGACGCAGTTGGTTGTGCCTTTTTTCAAAGATGTGATGCCTCAGCTAGGGCTGATGTACATTGTTTTGACCTATTTTGTGATTGTCGGTACCAGTAACGCGGTGAACTTAACGGATGGTCTAGATGGTTTGGCGATCATGCCGACGGTTTTGGTCGCCGCAGGTTTTGCTGTGATTGCTTGGGCAACCGGCAATGTCAATTTTTCTCAGTATCTTCACATCCCGTACCTACCTCACGCCTCTGAACTGGTGGTGGTATGTACTGCCATCGTCGGTGCTGGTTTGGGCTTCTTATGGTTTAACACTTACCCAGCACAAGTCTTTATGGGCGATGTTGGTTCTCTCGCGTTGGGTGGCGCGTTGGGGACGATTGCCGTCCTTGTACGCCAAGAGCTAGTTTTAGTGATCATGGGTGGTGTCTTTGTCATGGAAACCTTGTCGGTGATTTTGCAGGTCGGTTCATACAAGCTACGTGGCCAACGTATTTTCCGCATGGCACCCATTCACCACCATTACGAGTTGAAAGGTTGGCCTGAACCACGTGTTATTGTGCGTTTTTGGATTATTTCTATGGTGTTGGTTCTGATCGGTCTAGCGACACTGAAAGTGCGTTAATCGGCGGACACTCTTTTTATGGTGTGATGAAATATGGATCGTTGGCAAGACATCAAACAGGTTGTGGTTGTAGGGCTCGGTATTACCGGGCTCTCCGTCGTTAGACACTTGCGAAAAACACAGCCGCAGTTGCAAGTGAAAGTGATTGATACGCGTCCAACCCCTCCAGGTGTGGAACAATTGCCTCCAGACATTGCGCTGCATGTCGGTAGTTGGAATGACGCTTGGTTAGCTGAGGCCGATTTGGTCGTCACAAACCCAGGTATCGCCTTAGCGACCCCTCAAATTCAAACGGTGTTAGCACGCGGTGTTGCCGTGGTGGGTGATATCGAGTTGTTCGCTTGGGCGGCAGATAAACCGGTCATCGCGATTACTGGTTCAAATGGCAAAAGCACCGTCACGGATTTAACCGGAGTCATGGCTAACGCCTGTGGGGCGAAATGCGCGATTGGCGGTAACATTGGTGTTCCTGCACTCGATTTGTTGGAGCAAGAGGTTGAGCTGTATGTGCTTGAACTCTCGAGTTTTCAATTAGAAACGACTTCCAGCCTCCACTTGGTTGCGGCGGCATTTCTGAATCTTTCTGAAGATCACATGGATCGCTACCAAGGCATGGATGACTATCGTCAAGCTAAACTGCGCATCTTTCAGCATGCAAAATATGGTGTCGTGAATCGCGATGATCGTCAGACTTATCCTGAAACTTCCCACGACCAGCAATCACTTGCTTTGGTGACTTTTGGCTCCGATGACAGTGAGTTTGGTGTCATGAGTCATCTGGGTGAATCTTGGTTGTCACATAACCAGCAACCTATTTTGGCAAGCCGAGAACTCAAACTGGTTGGTCAGCATAACGTGGCAAATGTATTGGTGGTTTTGGCGCTGCTGACGTGCGCTGGTATTGATTACCGTAAAGGCTTGAGTGCTTTGAAGTCTTACACCGGTTTGACACACCGATGTCAGGTTGTCGCAGATAATCGTGGCATCAAGTGGGTCAATGATTCAAAAGCGACGAATCTTGCGAGTACGCAGGCTGCCTTATCGGGGCTTAACTGTGCCGGCAAACTCTATTTACTGGTGGGTGGGGATGGCAAAGGGGCTGACTTCTCGCCATTGAAGCCGATTTTGGCGCAGCTAAACCTCCAACTATGTTGTTTTGGTGCTGATGGTGATCAATTTATGCCATTGCACGCATCGGCCACCCGTTTTGAACGTATGGAAGATGTGATTGAGCATATATCTCCACAATTACAATCAGGAGATATGGTGATGCTTTCCCCTGCATGTGCTAGTTTTGACCAATTCAGTAATTTTATGGCGCGAGGCGATCGATTCGCCGAACTGGCTCGCCAGTATGCATAGCGCTAGCGCGTATTTTTAACAAGGCACGATGTTTGGTGATGGTAGGTAATATCAAAAACAATTTGTTCGGCTGGTTTCGCCACTCACCACCAGACGCCTTGTTTGATAGGCAGTTGGTTTGGATTGCATTGTGTTTAATGCTGACGGGGCTGGTGATGGTGACATCGGCATCCTTTCCTATCAGCTCTCGTCTGACGGATCAGCCTTTTCACTTTATGTTCCGCCACGCCACTTTTTTGTGCTTGGCGTTGGGCACCTCCGCGGTAGTGTTGCAAATCCCACTG
>NZ_NPKW01000549.1:0-601 GCF_002265885.1 Vibrio sp. 03_296 | reverse complement strand
GTCCGCGCCTGCTAATTTGCCGACTCGCTGACGCAGACTCTGCTCAAAATCGAGCTCACCTTGCATCGCGCGTTCTGTCACTTCGGCCACCTCTTCACCGACGCCCGCCAGTTTGGCGATCTCATCAATACACTCAATTTGTATTGCTGTGGAATCCATGTCTAACACAATTAGCCCAGGTTTAGAGAGGTCGGGCACATCGGTCAAGCAAGCGTAATCAAGTTGGAGCGCTTGAAGAATCTTTTCATGCTCTGGAGTCAGTTCTCCTGCCATGAGCGCCACYTCGTAATAGCCAACTTTCCAAGTATCAATAATCGGGTTACTAAGCCCCCGTAAAAAATCGATATCCTCAAAGTGTCCGGGCGCTAAATACTCGGCATAAACAATCCAGTTAGCTTTACTTTTGTCCCATTGCGTGGCAAAACGAGTTTCTGGCAAACGAGTTAACAGTTGTGTGTGCCTTCTAAATGGCAAGGTTTTTAACGCTTCCATGGTATTAATCCTTTATGAACCTTCACAAACGTTACCCTATTGCAATTTAAAAAGGCAAGCCCCAAACTTGTATTTATTCAGATATTAAAAGAGTTCATGTCGCGATATG
>NZ_NPKW01000548.1:0-990 GCF_002265885.1 Vibrio sp. 03_296 | reverse complement strand
AGACATTGCGTTTATTGCCACGCGCAGCAAATAGTGCTGCTTCGTTAACTAGGTTGGCCAAATCAGCACCCGAAAACCCTGGTGTACCACGCGCAATAAGAGAAGGCTCAACGTCACCCGCTAGCGTACTTTACGCATATGCACTTTTAGGATCTGTTCACGACCACGTACGTCGGGCAGACCGACCACAACTTGACGGTCAAAACGCCCAGGACGCAGCAGTGCAGGGTCCAAAACATCTGGACGGTTGGTTGCCGCAATAACGATAATGCCTTCGTTACCTTCGAAACCATCCATTTCTACTAGCATTTGGTTTAGTGTTTGTTCACGTTCATCGTGACCACCACCAACACCGGCACCACGTTGGCGACCTACGGCGTTCAATTCATCAAATGAAATGATACATGGTGAGGCTTTTTTGCCTGTTCGAACATATCACGAACACGCGATGCACCAACACCAACAAACATTTCAACGAAGTCAGAACCGGAAATAGTGAAAAATGGGACTTTCGCCTCACCAGCAATGGCTTTTGCCAATAAGGTTTTACCCGTACCTGGAGGGCCCACCATCAAAACACCAGTTGGAATCTTACCACCCAGCTTCTGGAAACGGCTTGGGTCACGTGAGATAATCCACTAGCTCTTTAACGTCTTTCTTTGGCTTCGTCACACCTGCGAACATCACCAACGTCGTTTTGATCTGCTCTTCACTCATCATGCGAGCTTTGCTCTTACCAAATGACATGGCACCTTTGCCACCGCCACCTTGCATTTGACGCATGAAGAAATCCATACACCGAATCAGAGTAGAATCATTGGGAACCAGGAAATAAAGATAGTACCGAGCAAGCTTTGCTCTTCTGGAGGCGTACCTTGTACTTTAACGTTTTGGTTGATCAGGTCGTCCAGCAATTTCTGATCGTATACCGGCATGTAAGTTACAAACTTACCGCCGCCGCCACGTCTAACGAAGGTAATTTCACCGTCT
>NZ_NPKW01000547.1:0-795 GCF_002265885.1 Vibrio sp. 03_296 | reverse complement strand
AGAGAAGTTCCATCTTGGTTGTAAAGTTCAGCAGCGTTAACACCAGTTGCCACTGCAGCAGCAGATACATGAAAGTTGCGATTAATGTCTTTTTCATTGTTTTGTTGTCCTAGTTTTAGCTGTCCATAATCTTTTTGTTGTAAGACGAATATCTCACAGATTATCACTATGATTCTAGATTCATAAATGAGATGCATCTCAAATACTTGGCCAGAGTTATTGGTTGACGTCCAATGTTGTACAGCCAAAGTTCCATGATGGGTTAGTAAAATTATATAAATTCAACCTATGAACACTGTTCGATTGCGTAGTGATTTTTATTAATTTATTGTTTTTAAATGGATTTATGCTGATTTACATGCCTCTGACATTGATTGATTTTTATTGGTTTTTATCTATTTGTCGATATTTGCTCGCATTTTTCACGGTGATGTTGATGTGAAAATTGTCAAAATTGATAGGTGGTTTCGGCATTTGAACTTGGGTACAAGCAAGAATGAAATTAAGGTGATTTAGGCTCAAAGTTTGTTTACACTAGGCGAAATTAATCCGTTCCGTGACTACCTGATCATTCGGTCAGGWAGDGTTTTTTTGTCCAAAGATGACTTTGGCATTGAGGTTGAAAATGGAAAAAGTTCCAATGACGGCTCGCGGCGAGCAATTGCTGCGTAAAGAATTAGAAAGACTTTTAAAAAGACGTCCACTGATCACTGAAGCGATTGCTGAAGCTCGTGAATTGGGTGATTTGAAAGAAAACGCAGAATATCACGCTGCTCGTGAAGAACAGGGCATCTG
>NZ_NPKW01000546.1:0-678 GCF_002265885.1 Vibrio sp. 03_296 | reverse complement strand
AACGGCCGACTGGATCATCGACTTAGGTCCAGAAGGCGGCCAAGGTGGAGGGGAAATCATTGCTCAAGGAACACCTGAAGATGTGGCGCAGATCGAAGGTTCGCATACCGCACGCTTCCTTAAGCCTATGTTGAAATAAGAAAAACAGGTAAAGTGATGAACCAAGCGTAAATGCTGGTTTCTTTTTCAGATTAAGATTCACGTTATGGCAACGATACACGTAAGCGGTACGCAATTAGCAAAACCTAAGGCACAAGTGCCTCTACAACAAAAAGTTTTTACTGGCACTGGCGATCCTCTTTCTCGTCGCTATGCATTTTTTTATGCCTAATCCTGGAGGCGCAGGGCTTGCGCTCTCTTTCAACCCAACCACTTGGATTGCGTTCTCCTTTGTCTTTGCTCTGGGTTGCTACCAACTTGCTAGTCAGCAATCTTTACGTTATTCCAAACTGACCATTGGCCTATTTGTCAGTTGTCTCATTCTGACCGTGCCACTTTTTATGCCAACAGTCACTACATGCAGTCAGTGGGTCGCTTAGTTGGTCTCTGGGCTGGCTTTGGCTTCTTTGTGTTGCTGCAACAATTCAGCTTTAGTAATAAACACAAACAACGCTTGTTATGGCTCATCGTATTGGCAGTAGTGGTCGAGTCCTTCATCGGCTATTACCAGTTCCTTTG
>NZ_NPKW01000545.1:0-619 GCF_002265885.1 Vibrio sp. 03_296 | reverse complement strand
CTCCAATACCACTACAGGTAAAACTTAAACACACCATTTTGTATCGAAGAATAGGTAGGCCGGCTCGGGATTGAGATTGCTCTCGACGTAATCCGGAAAACCAGGTTTTAACATTGAGCTCATTCAGTGCCCGACGCATAGGTTCGACTTTATTAAGCTTATTGTATTTCTCTATACCTTCTATACCTTGCTCCCACAGTTTGCCATATCGAGCTTCCTGCCAGTTTGCACTCTCATTCGCTCGGTATACTTTGAGATTTTAGGTTTAGAGATTCAGTTAACTCATCAATAAATTGATACGTTTCAGGAAACAGGTAGCCCGTATCGGTCAAAATGACGGGAATATCGGCTTGCTGCTTCGATACCAAATGCAGCATGACAGCCGCTTGAATCCCAAAACTCGACGAAACACGCGTGTGCCCTTCCAAATTTGCAGAGCCCAAGCGACCCTATCGTGAGCTGACAGCATCTCTAACTCAACGTTGATTTCGGCAAGGCGGAGACTTTGCTCCGCCTTGGTTAACGTGAGCAATTCTGATAGCTGCAGCGTTGAAGCAACAGAATCAAGCATAGAAATCCCTTTTAGAAATGATGACCTCTTCAACAATGCCAGCACGTA
>NZ_NPKW01000544.1:0-1485 GCF_002265885.1 Vibrio sp. 03_296 | reverse complement strand
ATGGCGGTGATGATTTGAATAGCAAACGGTCTCCTGATAAGGAGCGTTTTATATGAGGGAGAGATGGAAAGTCAACTTATGCTTTCTTTGGACGAACCCCTAAGGTATGACAAAGCGCGTAAGTCATTTCTGCACGGTTTAGGGTATAGAAATGGAAATCTTTCACGCCTTCACGGCTTAGGATACGAACCATATCAATGGCCTGACTTGCACCCACAAGCTGACGCGTCACAGGATCATCATCTAAGCCTTCAAACTGCTTTGCCATCCAACCAGGCACTTTAACGTTATTCTGCGCAGCAAAGCGAGAAGCTTGCTTGAAGTTAGAAACTGGGAGAATGCCAGGGACAATTTCAACGTCAATGCCTGCCGCCACACAGCGATCGCGGAAACGTAAGTAACTTTCTACATCAAAAAGAACTGTGTGATTGCACGGTTTACTCCGGCATCCACTTTACGTTTTAGATTGAGCAAATCCGCTTGAGCGCTTTTCGCTCTGGTGGCACTCTCGGAAACGCTGCCACTGAAATATCAAAATCGTGCAATGACTTAAGTAGCGTCACCAAATCCGACGCATACATATCTGGCGCACCACCACCAGGAGGAATATCACCTCGCAGTGCCACGATATTTTTAATGCCATTCGCCCAATAGTCGTTGGCAATATTGATCAACTCTTCACGGCTGGCATCAATACAGGTTAAGTGTGGAGCAGCAACTAGCCGTCTGCGCTTTGACTCTCTTTAATGATTGAGTGTTAGTGCGATCACGCTCACCTGAATTCGCACCATAAGTCACAGAAACAAACTTAGGCTGACAGTGTTTTTAAACGATCACCGAATTCCACAACGTTTCTTCCATTTAGCGGCGTACTTGGCGGAAAAAACTCAAAGGAAACGTTGATATTGTCTGATTAACTCAGCGATATTCTGATTTAAAGCGTCGATATGACTAGCGTGCGTGTATCCATCTYYCTCTCCCTGTGACCCTTCGCCACAAAATAAATCTCAATCCTTAAATCGACGTTTAGACGTCTATATGTCCACAGAATGTATTGAATACGATTTAATGTCAACCTTGTGATTATGAATTTTTCTCAAGTTCATAATGAGCATAGTTCAAGTAGAAGAAAGGGACCGCTTGGGTCCCTATCAAATCATCCGTCTTCTCTTAGAACAAGCCAGCTAAGCGATTGAGATCAGACTGAATTGCGCCAGCAGTCACTTCACGCCCAGCCCCCGGCTCGAATCACTAAAGGATTATCACGATACCATTTACTCTCAATGGCAAAGATATTGTCACACGGCAACAAGTTCGCCAAAGCATGCTCTCTTTGTAGCGCTTCAACACTGACACGAGCTTTACCATTTTTTCTAGACGAGCTTAACATAGCAGAGCACCTGATCTTGACGCTGCGCCYTAGTTAGACGCTCTTGCAAACGCTCACTCAATAAGTGGGCTTGGTCAAAGAAATCGTCAAGAGAC
>NZ_NPKW01000543.1:0-1340 GCF_002265885.1 Vibrio sp. 03_296 | reverse complement strand
TGGCAAAGCATGATAATCAAGAGCTTGTTGGCGAAGTACTTCTTCAGGGGTCATTTGCTGGCTATTGTCATCGGACATAAATGGTTTATTCTCTTTTTGCGTGGTATCGGTAAAGGGGGGAACAACTTTAGCTTGAACAAAAACTCTGCCTTTTTGTTCAATTTAGAGAGAAATTCTAATTGATATAAGTCAATCTTCCTAGCCAAGATTGCGAGGCAAATCTATAAAAATTGTGAATAAGATAGAAGTAAGACCAGATGGCATAAAGGGAGGGAGCTTGACGAGAAAGCGTCACCTAGACAGCTGAATGCAAAAAAGGCCGCATAAGCGACCTTTTTTTCTCAAACAGCAATAGCTAACGCTATTATTTCTTACCGCTTGATAGAGCACCGAAACGCTTGTTGAAGCGATCAACACGGCCGCCTGTATCAACGATACGTTGCTTACCAGTGTAGAATGGGTGGCACTTGTCACATACGTCTAGGTGGATRGATTCTTTATCTAGAGTAGAGTTGAAAACGAAAGAGTTGCCGCAAGAACAAGTTGCGTTTACTGCTTTGTATTCTGGATGGTATACCGCTTCATGGGATAACCTCAAATAGTAGGCCGTGTCGCTATACGAGTCTTTGCCGCACACCACACGCAGTTAAAATAAAACTCAGATACCGCTAAATAGAATTAAAGCCATATCTTAAGGCGCGATATAGTAATGAATCGTCTCTTTCGAATCAACCTATTTCCGCGATTTTCCGCTAGTTTTTTATACAGTTTTCCTCTCTCTGTTCGAGCATGCCCTTTTCTCGTATTCTACCTCGCTCATTAGACTGTAAGTCATTATTTTTGCCATGAAACACCACGTTATGCGTCCATCCATTGCTCGTGTTGCGCTGCCAGTGCCACTCGATAAACAATTTGATTATCTCGTTCCTGGACACCTTTTTCCGATCATTGGTGGTCGCGTGAGTGCTGTCGTTGACGACAAACCTTGATTGGCATTGTCACCGCTTTAGTTCAAGAATCAGACTTTCCACGCGAGCAACTTAAACCCCTTAAAGCGGTGTTGGATCATCGTTCTATTTGGCCCGATTCCGTCTACTAGTTTATTTGACTTTGGTGTAGCCAGTTTTACCAATATCCCCTTGGTGAAACACTGCATAACGCCTCCCTGCAGCACTAAGAAAGGTAAAGCGGCTGACTTTGCGACTCTACAAGAATGGCAGTTGACCGAGTTAGGCAAAAACCAGTTGATGCAAGGGCTAAACAGTCGCGCGATAAAGCAAGCGAAAGTATTGAATATGCTTGCTAATGGCCCTCTGCCTCACCAGGCCTTTCTAGATGAG
>NZ_NPKW01000542.1:0-666 GCF_002265885.1 Vibrio sp. 03_296 | reverse complement strand
TTGGCTAAGAAAAAAGTTGTGTTTATACGCCAATAATGCTCACCTGCCTAATCCTCTATATATCCTGACTCTAAAGCCCCATGAAGGTCGCAGATAGTATGGACTTCATATCCGTCATGATTTTTTTCATACCGTCAAATATAAAATATTTCTCTTTTGAATTAATGTCGCAAATGAGATTGGATAAATTTTCTGACATAAAAGTAAGTATGTTATATCCAGGTAAATATGAACGCCATAAATATGTATATTCAGGGCCACGTTTTATGGTTAATGATGTGCTGACCATTTTTTGGTCAAACATACTTGATGTCTTTATTGTTGAAATACTGACAGCTTCAAAAATGAACTCACCATTTGGTTAGTGTGTGTTTTAKGTTCTTTTGTGTCATTCAGAGCACTGATTTCTAAAGTAACTTCAATGTTTATAACAGGGATACCATGATTAAAAATTCTCCCGATGAATTTTTGGTGTTAAGTCATATATGTCTTGTTTAACTATATCCATAGCATAGACCTGACATGAGATGGTTAAAAATAAGGAATTATCACTAGATTAATAATTTATTCTTCTTGTTTTTTTTCTCTACTGTTTATTATTCCCTAATTTCCTACATAGCTTGTAGTCATCAAATCAACGCCATTAGGTACTACAGGGTTTTTAAA
>NZ_NPKW01000541.1:0-841 GCF_002265885.1 Vibrio sp. 03_296 | reverse complement strand
ACCGCCATGATGGACAGCGGTGATTGGGAAGGTATTGCGGAACTGGTTCGTGCGGTGAAGTAAAACACGATTTTGCACAGCAATAAGGCTATAAATTAAATTGATAGCCTTATTGTTTGATTTTAAGTGGTTATCCGTTCAAGCTTTATATTTGTTATTGTTAATAAAGCACTATTTACATAAGTATCATGACTGTTTTATATTTTTTGAAACCTGCATCTTCGAGTTGAGCGGGTATAGAAAGCCAATCTGTTTCTATCCTAACTAATGCTTCTTTTCCATTGGAACAAGTGCCAACAGAGAGCTATACCGTTGCTCCTAGAAGTTTTGGTTCTAATCGAGGTGCTAGGAAGCATGCTGGCTGTGACTTGTACGCTAAAGAGGGTAGTCGAGTCTTTGCAATGGCGGATGGTGAGATTATGAAGTTCTATGAGTTTTATGAGTTTTATGAGTGCAAACAAGAGAATGTTTGGGAGGGAGTTGAATACTTTTGTCTCCAGAAAGCTGCCGCAAGACAGACGCGAACAGCGTTCAAATTCGTTTCCATTATAGAGCCACACCGACCATTGCCGTCATTCTCGCGAACGCGGGAATCCATTTACCCGCGCGCACCGAGCAGTGCGTTGGGATAAGTACTCACAGCGGAAAACATTCCAAATGCAGAGAGAGCAAGGTGAATGCAGTCGTACCATCAACTCGCAGTGAACGCTTTAGGATGGATCCCCGCCTGCGCGAGGATGACAAGCAAAAGACGAAAGAGACAAGCAGGAAAACCCTTTAGAACACGGAAATCTCTAGTCCGCAGACCACACATTGCGAATATCTGGCCAACCCCAGTTGG
>NZ_NPKW01000540.1:0-770 GCF_002265885.1 Vibrio sp. 03_296 | reverse complement strand
AAGTTCATCAAAAATACCCAACAAAAGATAGTCAGTGCTAGAGGTGCAATCAGCGGGTTGCGTCCATGGAACGTATCTTTGACGTTTGTCGCGACAAATTCTACGATCATTTCAACAGCACACTGAAGCTTACCTGGTACACCGGCTGTTGTTTTTCGAGCTACAGCGTAAAAATTCGAGGAAATTAACCCTGTAAACCAAGAAAAAAACAGACTATCGATATGTACGTTCCAGAAACTCGACTCTTCCGCCACTAGCCCCAACTTGTAAGTTGAAAGGTTAGTAAGGTGGTGAGTGATGTAACCGGAAGGTGTTAGCGCTTCACCTGGCGCAGCCATAACTCACTCCTTATTTTTTGTTGTTAATGAATAGCGCTGGCGCAAAGATATTAATACCAAGAACCAGCAAATAGGTTAGTTTCAGGGGAACAAGTTCCACCTGCATATACATGTAGGCGACAGAAAACAGCACTACTGTAATGAGAATTTTCAGCGCTTCACCCGTGTAGAAAGAGATAGCAACGTACTTTGACGCTCTCGCTCCTACAAACAAGAATGCACACACAGAAAATACTGCATTGGCGACAACAAAATGCCGCCGCCTATCAGCGAGGAAATCCCACTCAGCATTCACAGCCAAGCCACTCCTGCTGCCACAAAATAACCGCGCCGGACTCGATCATTAACAATTGCTTTGCAAGCTCTCGTCCTGGCCTAGCCAACGCAGCTACCATGTATTCGTACCTCTAGTAAATCCCACGGCTCCTCCGT
>NZ_NPKW01000054.1:0-51494 GCF_002265885.1 Vibrio sp. 03_296 | reverse complement strand
CTGGCTCCCTGTTAACAATGCCACCCTCAAGCACAGCATAGGTCTGACTGAGTATTGGGCTTTGCGATGTTTCGGACGCTTACCCACCTATGCTGCCGAAGCAGGTTCACTTACGTTGTGTACTGTTAACTTCCTATTGCTTCCTTCAGACTCTGCCGTTGGCCAGCAACGCCCTTGCAATTCGGATTATCTTCCCCTCAGTCAGGGCGATTCGGGCTTCTTTCAACCCGACGGGTTTGCCAGCTTCGCTGGGCAAACAAAAAAGCGAAGCCACTTGGCTTCGCTTTTGTTTGGCAGAAAAAGTGTGCTTACGCATTCGCTGTAGTTGAAGCCGCTGTTTGCGCTTCGTCCGCTTCCACACCAATTTCCCCTTCAGATTTCGCAACGATGGTGTTCACCGCGGTATCACCCACCACGTTAGATGAAGTACAGAACATATCGTTGATACGGTCTACCGCGGCAATAATAGCAAGACCTTCAGGTGGCAAGCCAAGTTGATGAAGCAATACACCCACCATCACCACGCCGCCGCCTGGTACACCACCAGCACCAATCGAAAGAAGAAGAATCGTCAAACCCAGTGTAAAGATGTCTGCCGTGTTAATTGGCTGGCCAAATGCGTTTGCCACAAACATGGTCGCCAACGCAATGTAAATAGACACACCTGACATGTTCATGGTCGCGCCCAGCGGCACACCAAAACCAGCCACAGACTTTGATACATTAAGCTTCTCAGTCAGGGTTCTCATGGTCACAGGGATAGTTGCATTCGAGCTCGCGGTCGATAGTGAGAACAAAATCTGCTCACGAGTTGCCCGCAAAAATGCTTTGGGAGTGATCCCAGTTGTAATTCCCACCACCATTGGGTAGAAAAAGAAGATCCAAAACACCAGCATGGCCACAACTAACGCGACATAGCCCGCTACCGACATCAGCGTGTTGGCGTCCAAAGTCGCCCCAAGTTGGATCATCAAAGCAAACACACCGTAAGGCGCAAGGCTCATCACAAGGCCAACCAGCTTCATCATGATCTCATTGGCCATTTTGAAAGTACGGATAGCAGGGCCACCACGAGAATCCAGCGCTTGGATTGCCAAACCAGTCAAAATCGCCATAAAGATAATTTGCAGCATGTCACCATTGGCGAAAGCTTGCACTGGATTGCTTGGCACAATGTTCACCACCAACGAAAAGATATCCGGCGTTTCCGTTGTGGTCAGTTTTACCGTTTGTGAAATGGTACCCGCAAGATGTGCATCCGCCCCTGGCTGGAAGATAAGACCAACCGTCAGCGCTGCCGCAATCGCAATAATGGTATTGATAATGTAAAGCGCAAAAGTTTTACCACCAAGGCGACCGAACGCAGTAATGTCTTTTAGGTCAACAATACCACACACTATCGAAACATACACAAGTGGCACAACCAGCAGCTTGATTAGTGATACAAACATACCGCCAGCGCCCTCTGCAGCACCCAGTAAATAAGTATCAAAGATAGCAACGCCACTAAAGAGATACTGAATAGCAGTACCGATAAGTAGACCAGCAAACAAGCCTACAAAAATCTTACTTGAAAGTGATTTATCCATCCTTCACTCCAGAATGTTGTGTTTGTAATTTATGGTTTTATAGTTAAAACCGCCTATATTTCAGACGGAGTTCGCACATAATACACGCATGAGTTACAAAATGAAGCTTTTGTTTACAATAATGATACAAATTTCCAATCAGAAATTAAATTTCAATTAAAGGAAAAGCAAAGAATAATCGACTAAATCAAAGGGTTGGTTTGCTAGACGCGGCGGCTTTGGAGACATAAAAAAAGAGCGGCAAAAGCCGCTCTGTGTGTTTGAATCGATATATTGGTTTGCTTATTTCGAAACCATAACCATCGCAGGACGAATCACTCGACCATTCAATTCGTAGCCTTTTTGCATCACGAACATCACGGTGTTTGACTCGTGATCTGGGCTTTCCTGAATCGACATCGCCTGATGCCATTCTGGGTTAAATGGCTGGCCTTCAGGATTGATCTCTTTCAAACCAAACTTACTGACCACATCAACAAACGTTTTATGCGTTAATTCAACGCCTTCTAGCAGTGGTTTTACCGCTTCGCTTTCAGCGTCAGCAGCTTGAATCGCACGCTCTAGATTATCAATCACAGGCAGCAGTTCTTCAGCAAAGCGATTCAACGCATATTTACGCGCTTTATCAATTTCTTGCTCAGTACGACGACGCATGTTTTCCACTTCTGCTTTCGCACGTAGCATTGAATCTTGCTGCTCTTTCACACGCGCTTCGCTGGCCAATAAAGCGGCTTCCAGCTCAGCGATCTTCGCCGCTGATTCATCCGCTTCTTCGTTCCATTCGATATCAGCATCAGTGCCAACAGCTTCTACTTCTACTTCCGCAGCGTCTTGCTGTTTAAGCGCTTCTTCGTTGATTTTGTTTTCTTCGTTGCTCATGATATCTCCAGAATTCAACTATTTGTCCTTAAAGCCTTTCACGTTTTAAAGGCTTTATCTTCACAAAAATTCGCAAAGTTAGATAACTTGCCATTATTATGGGGATGATGAATCCCGATTCAAGCCTCTTTAGTGCGGAAAAGCTATGAAAAAACCATTTAACGTGATCGCCATTATCGGTAAGCCAAGAGATCAACAAGCGATTCAGACACATCGCGACCTATATCATTGGTTGAACTCACTCGGCTATCAGGTATTTATTGACGATCGACTTTCCGCCATTCTCAATGATGTTCCCGAAGAGCACTTTGCTGGTTTGGTCGAGTTAGGTGAAAAAGCCGATTTGGCCATCGTGGTTGGTGGTGATGGCAATATGCTCGGTGCAGCACGTATTCTCTCTCGCTTCAACACCCGTGTTATCGGAGTAAACAGAGGCAATCTTGGATTCTTGACCGACTTGAACCCTGAAGATTTCCAGCAATCTCTGAAAGCCGTGTTGGACGGAGCCTACATCGAGGAAGAACGTTTTTTGCTTGAAGCAGAAATCCACCGGCATGGGCAAGTAAAAAGCCACAACGCGGCACTCAATGAAGCGGTGCTCCATCCTGGGCAAGTCGCGCATATGATTGAGTTTGAGGTTTACATCGATGAGAGCTTTGCGTTTTCCCTACGTGCAGACGGTTTAATTGTCTCCACACCAACAGGTTCAACCGCTTACTCGCTCTCTGGCGGGGCCCAATTTTATCACCGAGCCTGAACGCCATTTCTTTGGTGCCAATGTTCCCTCATACACTTTCAAGTAGACCATTAGTCGTAGATGGCAATCGCAGAATTAAACTACTGGTATCGCCAGACAACCGAGGAACACAAGAAGTCAGCTGTGATGGCCAAGTCTCTCTTCCCGTATCTCCCGGCGATGAGATTCACATCTACCAGAGCCCAAATCGACTTCGTCTGATCCATCCAAAAGACTACAGCTACTATCACGTATTACGTAACAAGCTTGGTTGGTCGAGCAAGTTGTTCTAAATCTCCTTCCTTAAAAGGGTTAAGGCGTACCTTAACCCTCTGTACGATCATCAAAAAACACTCTTCCGACAAAGGAAATTCAACTTATCACCTTAACCATCACCTTAGCTTTGCCTTTACGTTTTCTTCTATGGAAACAGCACTCTATTGATGAATAAAACCGCCTTCACATTTTTTATCTTTGAGATCTTTACTGTATAAAGAAACAGTATATACTGCATTTATATACAGTATTGTTCAGTTATACAGGTAAACCAAAATGCTGGCTCATTTAAGTGTTAATAATTTTGCTATTGTTAAGTCTTTACAACTCGAGCTGTCAAAAGGCATGACAACCATTACCGGTGAAACCGGAGCAGGTAAATCCATTGCCATTGATGCACTGGGGCTATGCCTTGGTGGACGCGCAGAAGCCAGCATGGTGAGGCAGGGCGAGGACAAAACAGAAGTCAGTGCCGCCTTTCTACTCGACAACAATCTTCACGCCACACGCTGGCTAGAAGACAACGAACTTTTAGACGGCAGTGAATGTATTTTACGCCGCATTATTACCAGTGAAGGGCGCTCTAGAGCCTTCATCAACGGCAGTCCGGTTCCCCTTTCTCAGCTAAAAGCATTGGGACAATTGCTGATCAACATTCACGGCCAGCATGCCCATCATCAATTGATGAAGAGCGAACATCAAATGGCCATGGTGGATCAATACGCTGGCCACCTCAACTTGCTGAAAAACACACGTATCGCTTACCAAAATTGGCGCCAAGCAGATAATCACCTAAAACAGTTGCAAGAAAACAGCCTCCAAAACCAAGCCCAAAAACAGTTATTGGAATACCAAATAAAAGAACTCAATGAACTTGCGATTGGCGAAGAAGAATTTGCTGAGCTCGAACAAGAACATAAGTTGCTATCCAATAGCGGAGAGCTCGCCAGCACTTGCCAGCATGCGATAGAACTTATCTACGAAGGCGAAGAAGTCAACGCACTCGGTATTTTACAAAGCGCCAGCAATGCTTTGATTGAATTAGCGGAGCTAGACCCGAAACTCAGTGCACTTCCTGATATGGTCGCCGAAGCGATCATTCAGCTTGAAGAAGCTAACAGTGAACTCAGAAATTATCTCGATCGTATCGATGTAGATCCAGCTCGTATGGCCTATGTGGAGCAGCGTTTTTCCAAGGTAATGTCAGTGGCTCGTAAACACCACGTTCAACCTGAAGAGCTTTATCAACATCATCAAGATCTGCTGCAACAAATAGACGCGTTAGATTGCTCCGAGGAAAAAATGGATGAGTTAGCCGCAAATGTACAGGTCAAATACCAAGGCTATCTTGAACAAGCGGAGAAACTGCATAAATCCCGCTGTCGCTATGCCAAAGAACTCAACAAGCTGATTACTCAAAGTATGCATGAACTCAGCATGGAAAAGGCGGTCTTTAACATTGAAGTCAACAATGAAGGAACACACCCTTCGCCATTAGGCTTAGACACTGTGTGCTTCTTGGTTTCAACCAACCCTGGCCAACCTCTGCAACCTATTGCTAAAGTCGCTTCTGGTGGTGAGTTATCGCGTATTTCTCTTGCCATTCAAGTCATCACTGCGCAAAAAGTCGACACACCTAGCCTCATTTTTGATGAAGTAGACGTGGGTATCAGTGGGCCAACCGCGGCAGTCGTCGGAAAAATGCTGCGTAAACTGGGAGAATCAACTCAGGTACTTTGTGTAACTCACTTGCCGCAAGTTGCTGGGTGTGGTCATCAGCAAATGTTTGTGGCTAAGAACACCAAAAATGGCACCACAGAAACACAAATGCGCTTGTTAGACCAAAATCAGCGCGTATCGGAATTAGCGCGCCTACTTGGTGGAAGCCAAATTACCGAATCCACACTCGCCAATGCGAAAGAGTTGTTGATCGCAGCGTAGTGTAACCTTCTTGATCAATCAGCCAGGTTCCTTGAGCCTGGCTTTTTTCTTCATAAATGCAACTCATCTCAAAATTCGTTGTCTCATCCTACGTTCTACCCTACAGAGCTTTTTACATCTTGCCCGAGCTTGTTTATTATCGGACGCAGTATTTTTGAGGTTACTAAGAATTTAGCTATGCAATTAAAGAAGTGGCTGATTGCCCTACCTTTGACAATCACAATGCTGACAGGCTGCTCGGTATTAGAAAAACTGGTTTACCGTATCGACATCAACCAAGGTAACTATGTTGAACAACAAGCGGTTGATAAATTGAAATTTGGCATGACCAAAGCACAAGTGCGTTTTGTCATGGGCTCACCAATGCTGATCGAAAATGGCTATCCAAATACTTGGTACTATATCTACCACCATACGGAAGGGCATAAAGAGTCCATCCAGAAAAACCTTATCGTTAACTTCAACGATGATGGCACATTGGTGGATATTGCAGGCGACTTTCCTGCCAGTGATAGCTTTTTTGAAGGACTCCGCTAAGCATTATCGAGTCTCTTCCGCTTCCATTTCGATACTCCTATAACAACAAACCCCGATGAGTTCGGGGTTTTGTTTTATCCAGTATTGAAACTGAACTTAGTCCGCTTTGCGCAGTGGGCTTGGCTTGCCTCCAGTGACAGGATCCGCCACACCACTCTCTTTTGCTTGCTCAGCACGTTTACGGCGAATCTCTTTTGGATCGGCCAATAAAGGACGATAAATTTCAATACGATCTTTATCACGCACCGTTGCATCTAATTTCACCAAACGGCTAAACACCCCGACCTTATTTTTGCCAAGGTCAATCTCAGGGTAGATCTCTAACACGCCAGATTGACGAATGATCTCTTCCACTGTCGCTTGTTGGTTCACCACTAGGGTTAATACACGTTGCTCCTGAGGTAAAGCATAAACCACCTCAACGTGGATCATCTCAGATTCAATACTCATAAATACACCTGCTTCGCACGCTGAGTAAATGCATTGACCATATTGTTGGTCAGCTCATTAAAGATTTTGCCAAATGCGAGCTCAATCATCTTGCTTGAAAACTCAAACTCCAGCTTTAACTCAACTTTGCACGCTTGCTCATCTAAGGCAGTAAAAAACCACCCTCCTTTGAGTGTTTTAAAGGGGCCATCGACCAGCGTCATCATGATTGCTTCACCTGGAACAAGATGATTAGCAGTGGTGAACGTTTTGCTGATGCCAGCCTTTGCCACATCTACCGATGCGACCATATTGGAATCCGACGCCTCGATCACTCGGCTCCCAGAACAACCTGGCAAAAATTCAGGGTACTTTGCCACATCATTCACTAGGGCATACATCTGTTCTGCACTAAACGATACCAGTGCAGACCGGGTGACTTGCTTCATAGACTCTCCTCTCAATGGCTTTCATTTCAAAGCGCTGAACAATTTTACTGTTATTCTGAGCCAGCGCAAATAAAAGCATTTCCTATAAAAGTTGCACACCGTATAATGAGTTCACTATGGCAAAGAAAAATTCAAAACCAAAAGCGGGTAGTAACACTATCGCGCTGAACAAAAAAGCTCGCCACGAATATTTCATAGAAGATGAGATTGAAGCAGGCATGGAGCTACAAGGGTGGGAAGTGAAAGCTCTTCGCCAAGGCAAAGCCAATATTGCTGAAAGTTACGTATTTATGCGTGACGGTGAAGCCTTTGTTAGTGGCATGACTATCACTCCTTTGAATCAAGCATCAACGCACGTTGTAGCTAACCCTACCCGTGTGCGTAAACTGCTGATGAGCCGACGTGAACTTGATAATTTGCTTGGGCGTATCAACCGCGAAGGCATGACGTTAGCAGCACTTTCACTCTACTGGGCTCGCTCATGGGTGAAGATAAAAATTGGTGTAGCAAAAGGTAAGAAGCTACACGATAAACGTGACGACATTAAAGATCGCGATTGGCAGCGCCAGAAAGCTCGCGTGATGAAGAGCTCGCTGCGTTAAACTTAACCACTTAGACGTATACTACTGGACAGGCTAGGCTTTTCTGGTAGTATGCCCAAATTACCTTGGGGCTGATTTAGGATTCGACGGGAATTTTGCAGTCTGAGGTGCATGCCGAGGTGCGGTAGGCCTCGTTAACAAACCGCAAAAAAATAGTCGCAAACGACGAAAACTACGCACTAGCAGCTTAATAAACTGCTCAGAGCCCTCTCGCCCTAGCTTCCGCTTGTAAGACGGGGAATCACGAGGGGTCAAACCAAATCAAGCTGGCGTGGATTCCCCCACCTGAGGGATGAAGCGTAAGATACAATTCAGGTTAGCTATTCATTCGCGTGTCGGTTCGCAGGTGGTAGTGAAATTAAAGATCGACTAAGCATGTAGTACCAATGATGAATGGTTTTCGGACGGGGGTTCAACTCCCCCCAGCTCCACCAAACGTTTGGAAAGGGCGATAACTCTTTGAGTTATCGCCCTTTTTGTATTCTGTCCCTCAATCACTTGGCTGTGAGTACTAAAACAAGGTTCTAAACTAAATCCGGTTACTCGCCTTTCCTCTATCGACGTCCTTGCAAGCAACGCTATTTATTTGAGAGTCGTTCAGCAGTATAAAGGCTAATTCAAAGAGTTAGCCTTTATTAAGTCTCTTCTATTTTTTGTAAACCTTATTGCTCAAGGTAGCGCTGGGCGGCTTCCTTGCCCATATATTTGGCTAACGTTTTCAGCGGTACTTGTTTCAAGTTCACCACGATCAAACCATCCAGCGCGTGATTAAAGGCTGGGTCCACGTTAAAACACACCAGTTTCCCCTTCATGCCTAAATACTGGCGCAGCAATACTGGTAGGCCAGGGCCTTTTTCCAAACGCGAAATCACTTTAGATAGCGCAGAAACACTGGCTAATGCCGAGAGCAAATTCTTGTGCCAAAAAGGTGATGTGCTTGTTTTTAATGGTGTGGTGGGAGTCACTAATCGCGCTTTTTCTTGATCGTAATGATGAATCGAAAGCGTGGCTGCCATCAGTTGTCTCGACACTGAACTGTAGTCGTTGCTAATGCTGACCGGGCCAAACAAATGGGTGTATTGAGGATGTTGCGACACAAACGCAGCGATGCCTTTCCACAAAAGCAGCAAAGCATTCAAACTGCGCTGGTATTTGATGGCAACCACTGAGCGCCCCAATTCAATACTTTTATCCAGCGTATTGAGAAAGGCTTCGTCGTATTGAAACAAGCTTCGCGAATAGAGCCCATCAAGACCTTTCTCTACGGTAAGTTCATCCACCAGCCCTAATCGATAAGCTCCTACCAACTCACCTTCACTGTGATTCCAAACAAACAATTGTCGATAACTGGCATCAAAGGGATCCAAATCGCACGCCAAGCCACTGCCCTCTCCCACTTCACGAAAACTTTCTTCTCGAACTCGGCCAATTTCCCTGAGCATATTAGGGATCGCTGTCGATTCCACGCAGTAGACGGCGTAGTCACCTTGCTCTAGTAGTAACGCGTTTGAAGGCAGAGCCGCCAGATCGCACTCTAACAAAGCTTTCTCAACCGGTTGGATGAGCGGTTGCGTGTACACTGGCGAGCAAAAGGCAAACGGTGGATCTTGCTCTGCGCCCATGAGATACGTATTGAGCCGTAAGTAATGGACAATATCTCGCTCATGTTCAAACTCTTTCACCTCGGAATAAGGAATGGGATTTCCGATCGAAATGGCGATCGTAGAAGTACTCTTGTTCAGCAACTCTCGCCCAAGCAAAGCGGTGCGCAGCAAAGGGTGTACTTTTCCGGCTTTGTAAAAAAGCGCACTATTTTGGCCATTGATGTAAATGGGGATTGTCGTGGCTTTGGCACGAGTGACAAACTTCGCCACCGATTGGCTCCATTCAATATCGGATAGGGTTTCACTCCCCTCTCGATAGGTGGAAACTTCTCCGGCAGGAAAGACAATCAACACACCACCTTGCGCCAAATGACGATGAGCTTCTCGCACCGCGTTGGCATTCGTACGCATGGCACTGCGTCCAGCAAAAACATCGATGCCGATAAACAACTCATCAATTTCAGGCAAACGCTTGAGCAGTTGATTGGCCAGCACCTTTACATCTGAACGCACTGCGCCGACCAAGTCAGCTAAGATCACACCTTCAATTGCCCCAAGCGGATGATTGGCCACGATCACAACAGGCCCTTGCTCAGGAATGTGCGTGACTAAGCCCTGCTCGACACGATAATCGATATTCAGCGCAGAGAGGGTATAGCGCATAAATTCAAAACTGCTTTGAGTGTTTGGACGAGCTTGATAAAAGCCATCAAGCTTTGCTAAACCTGTCATCCACTCAACCAGTGATTCTCCCAAGCCAAAAGGCGTATGTCTGGGTAATCGAAATGGACTGGTTAACATACTTCTCTCTCCACGCGCGTTAAAACCAACATCAAGCGACTATCACTTCAGCATCACTGGCCAATTCGCATCGGCTTGTGTGATGTGTCGCTGCGGTGCTTCGTCCCACCATTGCTTAATTTTTTGGTCGTAGTTGAGGTAAAGCTTGCCATCAACAATCGCCCAGTATTGTGGATCTCCCGGAGCAAAATCGCTCTTTTCGGAAACGGCCCAAGCACAATAACCACCGTATTGAGGGGCGTATTTCTCTGGGTTAGCGAGAAACAAATCAAGATGCGCTTGCGATGCAAACAACCAATCTGCACCTTTGTATTGCGTTTTGAATTTGGCCTCTCCCTTCACTGGTTTGTTTTGTGTGAAGTAAGCAACGGTGTCATACCCATCCAAAGCCTTGTTGCTAAAAAAGCCCGTGTAGACTTCATCAGCGGCATAGCTCGTCGCGCTCACCAGCATCAATAAAACAGCAAACCATTTTTTCATTGTGAACTCCTTACTCAATGATCATTTGCCGCTGCAGCGGCAGGATTAATGTGATAACCGTGTTCTTCGAGTGCGCGTTCTGAAAGCTGTAAAACAGGCAACCCAGGGAGATAACTCATGCGCTTGTGCTGACGATTGACGCTGATCGCGGTGAAGCTCACGGTATGCGCATCTTCTCGTAGCATGCACGGGGAGAGGTGTGGCTCTTTTTCCTCAAAGGCACGATGAAATGCCAACAGAGACTCGCGCGTTTTCTCTTTTGCGGTGTATTCACGGTAAAGTTTCTGACGATAATGCTGCACAGCATCGAAATGCACAGCGGAAGAAAACAGCGGACTATCCACTGGCAAGATCCGTAGTGCGTCACCATTCCATTCAAATGCCATGACATCACCAAAACGCGCCGTCAACGATGGATCAAACGCCAGCAAAGTAAAAGGTGCTAAGCGTTTCAACTGAATGGTTCGAAACACTTTCACAATGTCCTCCACTCTCTGATGGGGCGAAAGATGACGCAACAATAAACCGCGACTAACCAACTCCCCGGCAGGCACCTTTCCTTGATAGTAATTAAGCAGACACAAGGAAAGCCCATGCTCATTGAGCGAGATCCAACTGCCTCGTCCTTTGGGATCAATCGGCATGAGAACCAATGTTTGTTGAATGCAAACTTGCTGAGGGGGCAACGCCAGTGGCCTTGCCTTTTGCTCATCACGATTAAAAAACAGTTGATAACCATCGGGCTCTATAAGCCAAGTCACCGAACACATGCTATTCACCTCGGATGTAAGTCGCGGTGGCTGGTGCAAGGCCAAACGCGCTATTGGTTTCCACTTGCATCACCTGCGCCGCCACTTTGGCCATAGCGAAATGATGATTGGCGTGCAGCGCCGCGAAAGCCAACTCTCGCTCAAGGGTTGATTGCATCTCTGCAATCCGAGTTTGATAGAGTGTCACTTCACTGGTCACGGAGACTTTCATCACTGCGGCTTCGGCGCTCAAATTCCCTAGCCACGTTGTAAGTTGCGCGATTTCTGCTTGCGCCTGTTCGATAGAGTGCTCAACAGCGTGACCACGGCGACGTTGGTTGTAGTCAATCTCTTCGCTGGCTAAGCGAATCGCATGAAAAATATCTAACCAATGACGAAAATGTTCTCCAATACTGCTGCTTACGTACGGGGCCGCAGGTGTCACATAATGACGATCTTCAATATCGAGTAAAAATTGCTGTGCTTGTTCAAGGGTCTCTAAACACCCCTGCACAACTGCGGGATAACTCATCACCATTCTGGCTTGTTGGTTGTCTGATTTGGCAATCATTAACATAAGGAAATTCCTAACAATGTGGGCTAATCGGTAGCGGGATACTGACGAACTAATTGACGCTCAGTTTGCCAAGCTCGAAGCAATTCACGGATTTTCGGCGTGCGGTGGCCCAGTTTTTTCTGTTGCGCACCAATTTGGAAAAGCAGTCGGTATTGCAAAAGCAGCGTAGAAAAAATCTCCAGCAAAGGCGTTTCGCTATCCCAGATATGGGCAGCCTCACTGCTGGCACCATTCACTTCTAAAATGGTGAAATTTTCTCCAGCCATAAACTGTTCAATATCTGCAAACTTGATATCCAACCGTCCATAATGAAAGCCGTTGAAATCATCAAAAATGGCATCTAAACGCTGATTCAGCTCAGGGGTGATGTATTGGTTACCATTGCGAAATATCGAACCGCGACTGTGGCTTCCCGCAAACGCTAGCTGCACTTCTTCACCAGCACCAGGCACCCAATCCAACTTGTTGCTGTGCCTTGGGAAATACAAATGCGTCAACTTCCCTGCTCGAGGCGAGTCTTCAATTAGTGCTTTCAGTGTTCGCTGACCATCACCCACCACCGATGGCGCGTACTTCAACGTGATCGAAATAATCCGCCCCTGCTTTTCTTGTGGATGACGAACGTAAAACACCCCTGCCTCCGCGGAAAAAGGCGCTTTTTTCTGCAACAGAAACCGCGCTTTCTGTGGAAAAGTGTGCAAATATTGACGGAGTTGCAGCTCGGTTTCGATAAGCTTCACGCCCGCGCCACGACAACCAAGATCGGGTTTTGCCACTAAGGGATAAGTCAATCCGGCATCAAGCAACGATTGCTCAATCTCGACCAACAAAGTCTCAATATCCTGCCCATGCTTGCTGACGGTGATAAAAGGAGAAATCCAGCGCTGCGCCTCTTTGCCCGCTAAGGTCAAAATATCATGCTTGGACTCCCCCACCATGCCGCTGAGATGTATGGCGGGATTTGCAATTAATGGCAGCGTGATGTCTCGATGCCACAAACCTTGCACGACACTCTGCGCCACCACCGGAGTATAAAAAAACCAGCTCGGCAGAAACTCATAAGGTGATATCTCACGCTTGGGTGATTGACTTAACAACGGCATGCCTGCATTCACTCGACCTTGTTCAATCATTTCAATGGCTCGATTCATATTGATATTTTTCCTTTTGACCAAGACTGGCTCACGACACGATTCATAACGGTCAGCAGTAAAAATGCGCCTAACACCCACCACCAAAGCCACGAGCTTTGCGCCAAGAAAGCTTGGCTACCTAACCAGTACACCGATCCAAACACGCCCCCGACCCAGAGCGCGCTGGCGAGCATGACCGCCAACAAAAAAACACGCATCGGCACCAGGCAATAGCCACTTAGGGTGTAACCTAAAGTGCGCAATCCAGGGATAAAGCGAATCACAAGCAAACTCACGAAAGCCTTACTTTGAATACGCCCTCTCACCTGGCGAAACGCTTTATGCTTGAGCGTGTGATAACGCAAAAAACGAACACTTTGACCATATTTGCCCAACCAATAGAGCGCTAAATCACCTGTCGTAATACCGACAAAAATGGCAACGATAGCAACCAAAGAAGGGAGGTAACCTTCCACGGCCAACCCTGCGGCCAGCACAATGGCAAGATCTTCCAAGAGATAGGAAATCAGCACGATGCCAATAAACAGCCACAGCGGCGAGCTCAGATGTAAGCTCAATATTTCTTGGATATCGGCGGCCAATGTTTCCCCTCCATGAAGTCCAATGTCACATTTGAAATGCATACGCTGCTTGAATAGACCGGAAGGGGATAAAAAAAATTACGCATTGAAGAAAAATACGCGAATGATAAGGCAGAGCGAGGTCAGCAGTTTTGCTCTGCTGACCATTTATCAATAGCTTAATGAAGGAATCAACGAGGCAATTTTGCGCGAACAAAGCACAGTACTGCTAGTGCTCGCATCTTCACACTAGTTGAGTATAATGTCGCCTTCGTTTTGAACCGCACGGCGCGGGCTCGGATAACGCAGTACATCGGTCTCTCGTGACCAATTCTGAGGAAGTAACATTGAACACGCTTTATCTTTCTGCCCTAGAGCAAAAAGACATCGATCAAGCCAAAGAGATTCTCGCCAGCGGTGAGCTCGTGGCGATCCCCACTGAAACGGTTTACGGCTTAGCCGCAGATGCCACCAATCCAGACGCTGTGAAAAAGATATTTGCCGCGAAAGGAAGACCTGCCGATCACCCTTTGATTGTGCATATTGGCCGCGTGGAGCAACTGACCGATTGGGCGATCGACATTCCTGAAGAAGCGTATACTTTGGCACAAGCCTACTGGCCAGGCCCCGTTACCTTGCTGTTGAAAAAAGCGCCTCATGTGACGCCTGTGGTTACGGGTGGCTTAGAGACCATCGGCATTCGAATGCCTGCGCATGACGTATTTGCGACTCTATTGCAATCTTCCGGAATGGCAGTTGCTGCGCCTTCAGCGAACCCGTACAAAAAACTGAGCCCGACTTCAGCCAAGCACGTCATGAATTCACTCGGTGGCAAAATTGCGGCCGTATTAGATGGAGGGGATTGTGCTCACGGGCTTGAGTCGACGATTGTCGATCTGACTGAAAAACCTTTCCGTATTTTACGTACCGGCCCAGTGACCGCTGCGCAACTCTCTACCACGTTGGGCGAGGAAGTGAGCTCTCCGGTTAGCCATAATGTTGCAGTACCCGGTAATGTCACTAGCCACTACCAGCCCAATACCCGCGTTCGTTTGGTTCAAGCTAGCGATCTGGCACTGGTTGGGGACAAGAAGATCGCCTACCTTCACTACACGCCGTTTACTGCGCAAGAGAATATTGAAGCCAGACAGATGCCCTCTTCAGTAGCCGAATACTCGCATGACTTATATCGCACACTCGATGAAGCGGACAAATGGGGCTGTGAGGAAATTTGGGTAGAAAGACCACCGGTAACCGAAAGCTGGTTTGCCGTTCATGATCGACTCAATCGAGCACAATCAAAGCTCTGATTTAAAAGAGAATAACTAGAAAACCCAGCTGCTTTTGCTGGGTTTTCTTTATGTCTATTTCCCCCACTTTTTCAGCCGTTGGTTCTGCTTTTTAAGCATTAGGATCATCATGTTCCAAATGCTTTAGGTACATGATGATCTAAATACTTCTTAAGCTGTACACATCCCCATTGCTAATTCACCGCTCGACAACTGAACGGTTTTGTAAAATCCACGCAAGAACCCATCAGCACGCTTGATTCGCGCCATAGACAGGCGTATTAACATCTCTTTATCGCATCACCCCTCAGGACAGTGACCGTGCAACATCTCAACCAACTGCTGATTTCTATGCAACCTTTGTTGGAACAATATGGCTACCTAGCGTTGATCGTCAGCATAGTGCTTGAGGGCGTAGGCGTACCGATGCCAGGACAATCGCTGATGATCGCTGCATCCATCCTCTCTTCTGATGGTGTGATGAATTTTTATTGGGTGATGATCGTCTCTTGGTTGAGCTGTTTTATCGGCAACAGCTGTGGTTATTTGTTGGGTTACCACTT
This sequence comes from Vibrio sp. 03_296, assembly GCF_002265885.1. Classification (NCBI taxonomy): domain Bacteria; kingdom Pseudomonadati; phylum Pseudomonadota; class Gammaproteobacteria; order Vibrionales; family Vibrionaceae; genus Vibrio; species Vibrio sp. 03_296. The sequence continues at coordinate 36,279 of NZ_NPKW01000054.1, read as the reverse complement.
TGAGTCTTGGCTGGATAAAAAAGGCTACATTTCAGGTGCTAAGTTTCACAAGCTGCAACAGGCCATTCAAAAATATGGCCCAGCGTGCTTAGTCATCAGTCGCTTTGTTGAAGGGATGAAACAATTTATGCCACTGGCATGTGGGATTGCCAAAATGCCCCTCAAAGAATTTCTCTTAGGCAATCTTCTCGCCACCAGCATTTGGGTTGCAGTATTTGGCTTACTGACTCACTTTGCCTTCGAACATTTGCATCAGATCACCCATTTTTATTCTGCCCACCACTTTGTTATTTGGGGGATCAGCGCCCTGCTCTTCTGTTCGATGATTTATGCTGTCATCAAACACCGACGCCGTTCAAAATAACCACGAATAGAAGACACGGTTATGCCTACACCACAGTAAAGGTGACGTTTCCCTTTTTGTTATTCTCAAAAGTAATTACTCACCACCAAATCTAGCACCATCATGAATACTATAAAAAATTCATGTGGTTACCATTCGATATTTCAATTGCACAAATAGACTCCCTCATTAGTATCGAACAATTAGTATTTCATACTGATTGTAATTTTGTACTAGGGAATTTTATGAAAAGGCACTTTGAACTCATCGATAAACCCACTTTTTTTGGCGCTCTAGCGCTTCTTTTTTCGGTGATTATTCCACTTCTTGTTTGGCCATCTCAGGGAGAATACTGGATAGGCGTAGCAAAAACATTCATGACCGATAAGCTTGGTTTTCTTTACCTAGGCCTTGGTTTGGCTGCATTTTTCTTCATGGTTTACATCATTTTCAGCGATATCGGTCAAATTAAACTGGGCGATGCCGATGAAAAGCCAGAGTTTGCCACAGGCTCCTGGGCGGCGATGCTTTTCTGCGGTGGGATCGGTGCCAGCATTCTTTATTGGGGCACTATCGAGTGGGCTTACTACTACCAAAATCCGCCATTCCAACTAGAAGCAGGCAGTGAAGAAGCCATTCGCTGGGCCGCTACTTACGGTATTTTCCACTGGGGGCCGATTGCATGGTCTATCTATCTGATTCCAGCTTTACCCATTGCTTACTTCTTCTATGTTCGTAAGCAGCCAGTTCTGAAAATTTCTGCGGCACTGATGCCTGTGATTGGAGAAGCAAGAAGTTACGGAAAATTGGGCAAAGTGATCGATGTTTTGTTTATTTTTGGCCTTCTTGGTGGCGCAGCCACCACGCTTGGTTTAGCTGCCCCTCTCATCAATGAAGGGATCAGCTATTTATTTGGCATCCCTTCAACAACACTCTCGCAAATTGGTGTACTGCTCCTGTGTACTGCGCTGTTCGCCTATTCCTCTTATAAAGGCATGGATGGTGGTATTAAAGTACTCAGCAACATCAATTTCTGGGGTGCGCTTGCCTTGCTCGCTTTCATCTTAGTGACAGGCCCAACACTCTTCATGCTGGAAACCGGCTTAGATTCTATCGGCCGAATGCTGTCCAATTTCTTCGTTATGGCAACATGGGCGGAACCATTTGGCGGTTATGGGCCATTCGAGGATACCCACTTCCCTCAAGACTGGACGATTTTTTACTGGGCATGGTGGCTAGTGTTTGCCCCAAGTATGGGACTGTTTGTTGCGCGAATATCTAGAGGTAGAACCATAAAGCAGATGGTGTCAGGGTCGATCTTTTTCGGCTCGATGGGCTGTGCGCTCTATTTTATGGTACTGGGTAATTTTGGTTTATCATTGCAACTTTCGGGTCAATTAGATGTAGTCGCCATTCTTAACCAGCACGGTGCGACAAGAGCCATTTTTGCCATTCTGGAACAACTTCCGCTCAGCACTGTCGTGATCGCGGTATTCACTATTTTGTGCATTATCTTCACTGCGACAACCTTCGATTCGATTTCATTTATTCTCGCGTCCGTTGTACAAAACAATGTCACGGAAGATCCACTACGCTGGAACCGACTGTTTTGGGCTTTCACCTTATCACTCATGCCTTCCATTCTCTTATTCATGGGTGGCTTAGCGACATTGCAAACCGCAGCCATTGTGGGCGGTTTACCATTGCTAGGTATCGCCATTATGTTGATGATTTCCGGAATCAAAGCCGCAAGCTTAGACTTAGCACACCAAGAAGGTTATGAAGATCCGGTTATCAATATAGAAGAGTTTCCGGATGTTGATCCTTGGTCACGAGAAGGTATGGCACTGGCGAAATTCGAACGATTGAAAGATGAAGCGGTTGAGGCCGCAGAGCAAGAACGTGAGGCTCTCGCTGCCATCTGGAAACTGAAAAAAGTGATACGTTCTGAAGCGCTCTCTCGCGGAGAAAGCGGCTTAGAACTGGGAGAAGCTCCTGAGGAACAACTTACAGAAATTCAACGCCTAACGAACGCGGCAATGGAGGCTAAAGAACACAAACTGCAAGCCTCTGAAGCGGCTCAAGCAGCGCGCATTGAGTTTAACGAGCTAATCAAAGAAAAAGAGTTGCAATCTCTTCAGTCAGAATCACTCAGTTAATCACTCATCACAACAAAGAAGCTCACTCATGTACGAGTGAGCTTTCTTTCATCGCGTCATTTTCTTTACAAACACCACCACAAACAAAGCCATGGTAAAGCTACCAAGAAACGCCTCCAATGCCGCGATAAAGCGTGCCACGCCAACCGGCGATATGTCTCCGTAACCAAGCGTGGTAAATGTAACCACACTAAAATAAAGGGCATTAAGAAACTCCAGCAAATAGAACTGCCAACCCGTCACATCGGCATAAATCGGGTTAGCCGAGGTGGTGTCTAAGAAAAAGTAGGCCGCTGCACTGGCAAATATCAAAAAGAGCGAAAACAGCACCACTCTCAATGGATCTTCACCATAACCACAAAAGAGATCGACGATCTTAGATAAAATACGCTGCAAACTGAATTTTGGCATTTGATAGCGTCGAAAGCGCATTTCTTTTTTAAAAAACAATCCTGCGGTTTCAAACAACCCTTGCTTCTCACATTGTTTACGCACGCCTCGGCAGACTTCTTCTGCTTCTTGCCATAGTGAACGCGCTTTTTTTCTGTCGCCTTTTTTTATTGCTATCCGAGCTTCATACTCTTGTTTGAGCTCATCCCCCCACTCAATGTTTTCGAGGCGGGCACGCGCCAAATCCGCTCCAAGTAAATTGCAACCCTCTAGTTTTGCACAGTGCAAATTAGCACACACCAATTTGCTCTTCATCAGTGAAGAACCGCGTAAATCTAAGCCAAAAAAGTGAGCATCACTTAAGTCTGCGCGATAGAAATCGGCACCTCGACACTGAAACCCAACCTTGCTACCACGGTTAACCAAATTGAGATCAACCAAGTTTGTTTTTGCCAACTGAAATCCGTCTAAAGGTTTACCTTCTGCTGCCCATTGCTCAACCTGCGACTTTACGTCGTCATTGCTTTTATCGACTTTGGGATCGTGCCAGTAACAAAGACCAGACTCCCCACACGGTTGATCGCAGCACCAGCCATCAGGATTTTGATAGCTGCATCGGCCTTTTTCTGACTTCATTTGCTGCCCCTCTTGTCATACCGATTTGGATTTATTTTTTATGACCACGGTATAAAACTAAGTGTAGGAGCTAGTTATTGAGTTGCCACTCAATTTGAAATTTGTTGCTTAAGCCAAGTGGTAAACGCTGCGGTACTGTCGTTTTTGCTGTTGTGGATCAAATAGTAACCCGCCTCTGCTCGGATGGGCTGAAAAGGAGAAACTAAGCGGCCGGTTTGCAACTCATCATCAATCAGCGCCATACGAGCCATAGCGATACCCACCCCGGCTTCCGCCGCTGACATTGCCATATCCGTTCGATTAAAGAAATGGCCTCTTTCGGTTGGTAAATCGAGCCGTCTCTGCGCGACCCAACTAAGCCATTCATAATCTCTAGGCGCGTTTTGCCACGGCATAGCGTCGTGCAAAAGTACCACTTGGCTCCACTCATCTGGCGCATAAACAGCATTGTGCAACCAAGCGTGCGTTTGCAAATATCTGGGGTTCATCACGGGCAGCAAATATTCATCCAATAGCAACTCGGTATTGGCTTGACGAAATGGGTGTGGGCGGTAATCAATCGCGAGGTCAAAATCTCGCGTATCACTGTTCACCAACGCGCCTTCGGCAAAAATTTGGATTTGAATATCGGGATACTGCTGGTGAAAGCTTTCCAACTTGGGTACTAGCCATTTGAAGGCAAAAGAAGGGGTCAGTTTAAGACGCACTTCCTGTGGGCGACTCTGCTCTTGCTTTAAACGTTGGATTTCCGCAGCCATTTCGCCAAAGTGCAACGCTGCACATTGATGAAGTTGCCGCCCCTTCTCCGTAAAACGGATACCACGAGAATGCCGTTCAAACAAACTAAAACCAAGTTGCTGTTCTAATTGCAATAGCTGCTGACTCACCGCTCCAGTGGTTAAGCACAGTTGCCTTGCTGCCTCGGTTAAACTGGGGTACTTACCCACTTCCACAAAAGTATGCAGTGCCGATACGTAAGTGCTTTTGATCATTTTCGCCCGCTTGCGTTTAGTTTATCTATAAGCAGCAATTAATTTATATCGATTGTTACCAAGTTGTAAACCTAAGAAACTCATGCTGTTTCTAATCAGGAGAAAATCGATGAAAGCAGTGGTATTGGGCAGCGGTGTGGTTGGCTTGATGAGCGCGTGGTATCTACAAAAAGCAGGCTATCAGGTAACCGTTGTTGACCGCCAAGCGCGCAGCGCGGAAGAAACCAGTTTTGCCAACGCAGGGCAGATCTCTTACGGCTACTCTTCGCCTTGGGCTGCACCGGGCATTCCACAAAAAGCAATTCGCTGGCTGATGGAAGAGCACGCACCACTGAAAATCAAACCCTCTCTTGATCCTCAACTGCTGAAATGGGCGACACAAATGTTGGCCAACTGCCAACTCAGTCGTTATCAAGTGAACAAAGCAAGGATGTTGGCGATTGCCAATCACAGCCGTGAATGCCTTAGCCAACTTCGCCAAGAGCACGATATTGAATACCAAGGCCGCCAACAAGGTACGTTGCAGGTTTTTCGTACGCAAAAGCAGTTGATCGCCATTGAAAAAGACATCGCATTACTTGAGCAAAGCGGTACGCGCTTTCAACGTATGAGTGTCGATGAGTGCATTAAACAAGAACCGGGATTGGCAGCCGTGAGCCATAAACTGACGGGCGGTCTCTATCTACCTGACGATGAAACGGGCGATTGCTATTTGTTTTGCCAACAGATGACAGAACTGGCACAACAGCAAGGCGTGACCTTTTTGTTCAATACGAACGTGAATAAGGTCAATACTCAAGGTAACCAAGTAGTGAGTGTGTCTACTGATGTTGGCGAGCTGCAAGCCGATGTATACGTGGTGGCCATGGGCAGTTATTCCACCGCGCTACTCGCGCAATTGGGGATAACGATACCTGTTTATCCGGTCAAGGGTTATTCCCTGACCGTTCCGATCACCGATGAAAGCCAAGCTCCGGTTTCTACGGTCATGGATGAAACCTATAAAGTGGCACTGACTCGATTTGATGACCGCATTCGCGTGGCTGGCACCGCAGAGCTCGCTGGATTCGATCCTGCGATTCCTGAGAAACGCAAAGCAACCATTTCTATGGTGGTGAACGATCTTTTCCCTCGTAGCGGTGATTTTGCCAAGGCGGAATTCTGGACTGGTTTTCGCCCTATGACACCAGACGGCACACCACTCATCGGTAAAACCCCGATCAAGAATCTCTATACCAATACCGGACATGGCACCTTAGGTTGGACCATGGCGTGTGGCTCAGGTCACTTGCTGAGCCAAATCATCACCGGCGAGCAAACGGAGAATTCGGCAGGGTTGGATCTCTTCCGCTACGCCAGCTAGCCCAACACACCATAAAACGGCCAGATAATCCATTAGAGGATTTATCTAAAATTCCCCAACATCGCAGAACTCATCTTATACAAAAGATGAATAGTTCTGCGATGCATTATTCTGCAATAAAAGTAAATAGCCACCAATATCCCGCATCTTGTTCTATACAACACTTTTAGCATTTTCCAATTAACAATTTATTAGCATTTTGTGTTCACAGTCACGAAGGTGATATGTTTTAGATATTTTAATTAACAATTGCATTACAAAAAGATTAATATACCGAACAGAAAACAAACAACACAAACATCTAACAGGGAAAATACTCATGCAGTCTTTAGTTGATTTTCTGAATGGAATTATCTGGAGCCCGGTGCTGATTTATCTGTGCTTAGGCGCTGGTCTGTTCTACTCCATCGTGACTCGCTTCGTTCAAGTGCGTCACTTCTTCGAAATGTGGCGCCTACTCCTTTCTGGCAAAAGCTCTTCAAAAGGGATCTCCTCTTTCCAAGCATTAGCCGTTTCACTTTCTGGTCGCGTCGGTACAGGTAACATCGCAGGTGTCGCAGCAGCGATCGGTTTTGGTGGTCCGGGAGCGGTATTCTGGATGTGGGTTGTTGCCTTCTTTGGTGCAGCAACCGCCTATGCAGAATCCACACTGGCGCAAATCTACAAAGAAGAAGACAACGGTGAATTCCGTGGTGGCCCTGCTTACTACATTGAAAAAGCCATGGGTCAGAAGTGGTACGCGTGGGTCTTCGCTATCGCGACTATCTTTGCGTGTGGCTTCCTGCTACCTGGCGTTCAATCAAACAGCATTGGTAATGCGGTTGAAGCGGCATTTGGCCCAGGAGAGATGATTGAAACCGCACTGGGCACTTTCAGTTTCGCAAAAATTTTAACCGGTACGGTCATCTCAATCATCTTAGCATTCATCATTTTTGGTGGTGTAAAACGTATCGCAAACTTCACCCAAGTCGTGGTGCCATTCATGGCTCTTGCTTACGTGATCACAGCGTTCGTGATTATCCTACTCAACATTGGTGAAGTACCACGCATTGTTGCCATGATCGTGGGTGATGCATTCACACCAATGGCGGGTGTCGGCGCTGCAATTGGTTGGGGTGTAAAACGTGGTGTTTACTCAAACGAAGCAGGTCAAGGTACAGGCCCTCACGCAGCAGCAGCGGCCAGTGTTGATCACCCTGCGCAGCAAGGTTTGGTGCAGTCGTTCTCAATCTACATCGATACTCTGCTCGTCTGTTCAGCGACCGCCTTTATGATTCTGATCACTGGCGCGTATAACGTTCATGGTGCAGAAGGTTTCCTTGTGCAGAACATCTCGGCAGAAATCGCAGCCAACGGCCCTGTGTTTACACAAATGGCAATTGAAAGTGCATTGCCAGGTGTAGGTAAACCATTCATTGCGGTTGCGCTGTTCTTCTTCGCCTTTACCACGATTCTTGCTTACTACTACATTGCAGAAACGAACATCGCGTACATCCGTCGCAGCTTCAAAGTGAATGGTTTGATGTTTGTACTGAAAGTGGCGCTGATTGCTGTCGTCTTCTACGGCACAGTGAAAACCGCGAACTTAGCATGGGCAATGGGTGATGTGGGCGTTGGCTTGATGGCATGGCTCAACATCGTTGGCATTCTAATCATCTTCTTCATGTCAAAACCAGCGATCAAAGCGCTGCAGGATTATGAAGAGCAACAAAAGCAAGGCGTGACCGACTACACCTTCAACCCTGTAAAACTGGGTATCTCAGGGGCGACTTACTGGGAAGAGAAATACAAGCGTAAAACCGGTCAAGATCCACAAACGGAAGAAAAACAAACCACCGTCGTGGAGCAGCCTTCACTCTAACTTCTCAGGAAGTAAACACAACATCGTACAATAAGAAAAAGGCAGTGTTGCCCTCACGGGCAAATAAGAAAAGGGGTTAGCCATTGGCTAACCCCTTTCATTTCTGTTCCCAAAACGATGTGGCTTATGCAGCAAGCTCTTGCGCGTTCACCGCAGGCGCTTTCTTTTCACCAATCGGCAAAATAGTGCGGCCATATTCGTTATTTAGCACTTGAGCCATAGCAAAGTAGATTGCGCTCGCACCACAGAAGATGCCTTCAAAGCCCGCGATCGTGCCGATAAGTTCGCTGCCCGTAAAGTCACGTGCTGCTAGCAGTGCGAAAAGAATGGTCAATGAACCAAATACCACTTGTTTGGCGGTTGGGTAGCAAAGTGAGCCAATGAACATGAAACCAGTGAAAATACCCCACAGAGCAAGGTACCAACCCATGAAATTCGCAGGGCTTGCTGGTAGGCCCATGTATGGCATCACGATCAACGCAACCAGCGTCAACCAGAATAGGCCGTAAGACGTAAACGCTGTGGTGCCAAAGGTATCACCACGCTTAAAGCACATGATGCCTACGATCACTTGGCTTAGACCACCGTAAAAGATGCCCATTGCCAAGATCATAGAGTCAATCGGGAAGAAACCTGCATTGTGAATGTTGAGCAGGATTGTAGTCATACCGAAACCCATTAGACCAAGTGGCGCTGGGTTAGCCAGTTTAGTAGACATAAACGCGTACCTTTTCAAAAATGTTTATAAAAATTACGCGCGGATTTTAATGAAGCGTTGGATAAAAGATAGCTAGCTAAAGTGCAAACTAAGATTTCATATAAAACGAGCTGAATAAACAAACTCTGGCATAGCCAGAGTTTGTTTGAGGTTGGAAAGGTTACTGACAAGAAATCTCATCCCAGAACCAGTTTGATTGCGTTGGCGTCTCCCAAACTCCTGGGCCATTTTTAGCGATAAAGCACTTACCGTTGTAAGTCACTTTTTCACCATTCGCAACCTGCGTCACTCCCAGCTCCCACTGAATAAAGGTACCTGGGACAGGGGTGGGATCTGGTGTTGGTTCAGGTGTCGGATCCGGTGTTGGCTCTGGGTCCGGAGTCGGATCTGGCGTTGGAACAGGATCCGGGGTTGGCGTTGGCTCCGTTGGTGTTCCCGCCACCAATTCCCAAGGCCCACCTAAGCTTGGATCGTTGCCTTGTGTCCACCACTTCGCCTTGTATGTCGCACCTTTGTAGGTGACTTGATCGCCAGCCACGTAAACTTTACTTGCGCTCCACTCATTGCCACCCGGTTGGGTTCCTGGGTCTACAGGGTCCAGTTTGTCAACCACACGCACTTCTGGCCAACTTGCGTGCGAGCCGTAGAAGTTAGTCACACATTTTTCGTAGTCGCCTGGTACTAACGCCGAATAGGCCGTTTGGAAGCCCACCAATTCACATTCAAAGGAATAGCCTCCTGGGCGATCGGCGTAATATTTCCAGTTGCCGTCCCAGTTGGTGTAGAGCACGTCGGTTGCACCATTGAGGTTCAAACTGCCATAAGGGGTTTGCTGCCAACAGGTGTTCTTCTCATCCGCTTCCACAGGGATTTGATAGTGTGATGCCAGCCCTTCCCAGTAACGAATACGGTTAACCGGCTGGCCTTTGTCTTTATTCTGCTCACCACACTCAATGCCACCATTGATAACGTTAATCGTGGTACCAAAGCCGTAACCAATACCCGCGTCCACTTCACGTTGGGATGGCACCCAAGTACGGTCGATCACATGCAGCATGGCTGGTTTCGGCGCTTGAGGTGTTAAGAAAAACCAAATGGCTGAAGCGAGGTTTAACCAAGAGTCCGCCACCAAAGCAGGGTTCTTAAGCAGCACGGTGGCATCACCATCGTACATCACTTCCGAAAACGCACCGTAGTTGAAGTGGTAAGAAAGCTGTTTTGCCCCACGGCCAAAATAGCCCTGCCCCGCTTCACACGGCCAACGTTTGTTTTGCCAATCGTTCTGGCCACACCCCGTGGTGTAACCGGCTTGACCTTCCGACCACCCCATTTCACGAACATGAACTAACGCTTGTTGCCACTCTTCCAGACCTAGTGGGTTATCAGAGACGTTGTCAATCGCAATGTGGCCACCGGTTTCTTGCGAGAAATGAGCAAAAGCAGTCACGATGGATTTTTTACAGATCGCATCTGAATCCCGTCCATCCGTGTACTCACCACAGAAGGCAGGGAACTTACCGATCGCCTTTAAAAAACGCGTATAAGTGTATTCGGGTGCAGCCATATGAGTGAGAAAATCCCATTCACTTTGTGGGAAAACACGTTCAGTACGCTTTACGTTATCAGGGTTGCTCGCCGCGCCGGGAGCAATGGCTTCGACGATGGTATTCGAGCGTGTTTCTAACGCCTTTGACCAAATCGCGTACATGGGATTTGAAGTTTGCGCTTGCTCTGCTGCTTGCAGATCCACTCGTGAAACGACATATCCATTCGGGTTTTGAGGGTCTGGTTGGATATTCATTGCCGCTTGCGCTCCAGCGGCTAACGTACATCCGATCAGAACCGACAGATGGGAAATCTTCATTCTTCCTTATCCTTTTTCTCTACACAAAAAATGTTACATTTCTGGCAGATTAGACCTTAATCCTTGGTAAAGTCAGAGAGATTCACCATTATTGAACAAAACTGCGAGTCATTTCAGCATCATGCAAATGGAACAACGTTCTACGACAAAGCGAATGCTACCCCTGTTCCAAAACCAACAACCCGAGTAAACAGCAATAAAAAACCCCGAGTGTTCACTCGGGGTTTATTCGATGGATCAATGCACTGCGTTAACGCAAGATTATTCCCACTCGATGGTTGCTGGTGGCTTACCAGAGATATCGTAAACCACGCGCGAGATGCCGTTTACTTCATTGATAATGCGGTTAGAAACCTTACCTAGGAAATCGTACGGTAGGTGTGCCCAATGCGCCGTCATGAAGTCGATGGTCTCTACAGCACGCAGAGAAACAACCCAGTCATACTTACGGCCATCGCCCATTACGCCTACAGAACGCACTGGTAGGAATACCGTAAACGCTTGAGATACCTTGTTGTAAAGATCCGCAGCGTGGAGCTCTTCAATAAAGATAGCGTCCGCACGACGTAGCAAATCACAGTACTCTTTCTTGATTTCACCAAGAACACGAACACCTAGACCCGGACCAGGGAATGGGTGGCGGTAAAGCATTTCGTAAGGTAGGCCAAGTTCTAGGCCAATCTTACGTACTTCATCTTTGAACAGCTCACGCAGTGGCTCAACAAGACCCATTTCCATATCGTCTGGCAGACCGCCCACGTTATGGTGAGATTTGATTACGTGCGCTTTACCTGTCTTAGAGGCTGCTGACTCGATTACGTCTGGGTAGATGGTACCTTGAGCGAGCCATTTCGCATTCTTCAGCTTCTTCGATTCTTCATCAAATACATCGACGAATACGTGACCGATGGTCTTACGCTTCTCTTCAGGATCAGATTTGCCTTCAAGTGCTTTTAGGAAGCGCTCTTCAGCATCAACTTTGATGATGTTTAGGCCAAACTTGTCGCCAAACATGTCCATCACTTGCTGACCTTCGTTTAAACGAAGTAGACCGTTATCAACAAAGACACACGTTAGCTTGTCGCCGATTGCACGGTGAACCAACATGGCTACTACTGATGAATCTACACCACCAGATAGACCTAGGATCACTTCATCGTCACCCACTTGCTCTTTAATACGAGCAACCGCATCTTCGATGATGGATTCTGAAGTCCATAGACGCTCACAACCACAGACGCCAAGAACAAAGTTCTCTAGCATTTGTAAGCCATTTTTAGTGTGCGTTACTTCTGGGTGGAACTGAACACCGTAGTATTTCTTCTCTTCGTTCGCCATTGCAGCGTAAGGACAAGTGTCTGTTTCACCTACTTTGGTGAAGCCCGCTGGAATCTCAACGACTTTGTCACCGTGGCTCATCCACACATCTTGAGTAGCTTCAAGATCTTTGAAAATAGCTGACTCACCAGACACTTTTACAGCTGCATAGCCAAACTCGCGCTCGTCAGAAGTCGATACTTTGCCGCCTAGCTGTTCAGCCATGGTCTGCATGCCGTAACACACACCCAGTACTGGCACGCCTGAATCGAATACATATTGAGGTGCGCGAGGAGAGTTATCTTCTGTCACGCTCTCTGGGCCACCAGAAAGAATAATACCGTCTGGGTTGAATTCACGAATATCCGCTTCTTCAACATCCCAGCTCCAAAGCTCACAGTAAACGCCGATTTCACGTACGCGGCGCGCAACAAGTTGAGTGTACTGCGAACCGAAATCTAGGATCAGAATACGTTGGTCATGAATATTTTTAGTCATTGAGGTTAATCTCGATATCAAATTTGGTGGATGGGGAGCCAATCTCGCTCCCCATAAGCTTTAAATTTCAACTCAGGGTCAATTAACCCAAGCGATAGTTAGGTGCTTCTTTGGTGATTTGTACATCGTGCACGTGAGACTCTTGCATGCCCGCGCCCGTGATGCGTACGAATTCGGCTTTAGTGCGCATTTCTTCAATCGTTGCACTGCCTGTTAGGCCCATGCTTGAACGCAGACCACCCATTTGCTGGTGAACGATCTCTTTTAGGCGGCCTTTGTACGCGATACGGCCTTCGATACCTTCTGGTACCAGCTTGTCTGCTGCGTTGTCTGTTTGGAAGTAACGATCTGAAGAACCTTGAGACATTGCACCCAAAGAACCCATACCACGGTAAGCTTTGTAAGAACGGCCGTTGTAAAGAATCACTTCACCCGGTGCTTCTTCAGTACCCGCAAACATAGAACCAACCATCACACAAGATGCGCCCGCCGCAATCGCTTTACAGATATCGCCAGAGAAACGGATACCACCATCAGCAATCACTGGCACGCCATATTGGTTCGCCACTTCCGCTGCGTCTGCAATCGCGGTAATTTGTGGAACGCCTACGCCAGTCACGATACGAGTCGTACAGATAGAGCCAGGGCCGATACCCACTTTCACTGCGCTAACGCCCGCTTCAATCAGGGCTTTGGCACCCGCTGCTGTTGCAACGTTGCCGCCAATGATATCAAGATTCGGGAATGCCGCTCGTGTATCACGAATACGTTGTAAAACACCTTCTGAGTGACCATGTGAAGAGTCAATCAACAATACATCAACACCGGCTTCAACCAGTGCAGCAACGCGCTCTTCGTTACCTGCACCCGCCCCAACCGCTGCGCCTACGCGTAGACGACCTTGAGCATCTTTACATGCGTTTGGTTTACGTTCTGCTTTGTGGAAGTCTTTTGCCGTGATCATACCGGTCAATTGGAAATCATCATTCACAACCAGTACTTTCTCAACGCGGGCTTCATGCATTTTTTCTTGCACTTCAGCGCGAGTTGCACCTTCTTTTACGGCAGCCAAGTTTTCTTTTGGCGTCATGACAGAAGAGACTTTCTTAGACAGATCCGTCACAAAACGTACGTCACGACCAGTGATGATACCCACTAGCTCATTGCTTTCGGTAACCACAGGGAAACCAGCAAAGCCGTGCTTGTCGGTCAGCGCAACCACATCCGCGATGGTCGCATCAGGGCTTACAGTGACAGGATCCGTTACGACACCCGCTTCAAACTTCTTCACTTTACGAACTTCAGCAGCTTGCTGTTCGATAGACATATTCTTGTGAATAAAGCCAATGCCACCTTCCTGCGCAAGTGCAATAGCGAGACGAGCTTCCGTCACGGTATCCATCGAGGCAGAGATCATAGGAATGTTCAGTGTGATGTTTTTGGTCAACTGAGTGCGAAGATCAGCTGTGTTTGGGAGAACAGTGGAGTGAGCTGGCACGAGTAGTACGTCATCGAATGTCAGCGCTTCTTTGGCAATTCTTAGCATTTGCAATATCTCACAATATGTAGAGGTAAAAAGAACAATCCAATCTCATCGTTTCGCATAATGAGGGCAGCAGGCTTTAAGCAACTTGCTACATTTGGATTAGATATTGCGGACGGATTATACGGCCAACGCAATCGCTTGACCACAAATTTTTTAATTTTTTTCTTGCATTCACCCTCTTGCTATGTATTATATTGCGGCTAACTTCCATACCCACGTCTACGGGATTAGCTTTGTCTTCTCTGACCAATCCAAACATCTTCACTGTCTCACGTTTAAATTCTGAAGTTCGTTTATTGCTTGAAAACCAATTAGGCATTGTTTGGTTAGTGGGAGAGATTTCTAACTTCTCTGCGCCGGTTTCTGGCCACTGGTATTTCACCCTCAAAGACTCAATGGCTCAAGTTAAATGTGCCATGTTTAAAGGGAATAACCGCCTCGTTTCTTTTAAGCCAACCAATGGTAATCAAGTTTTAGTCAAAGCACGTCTTTCGTTATACGAGCCACGTGGTGACTATCAGTTGATCATCGAAAGCATGCAGCCAGAGGGCGATGGTCGTCTGCAGCAGCAATTTGATGCTCTGAAGATGAAACTAGCGAGCGAAGGGCTTTTCGCTCAGTCCACGAAATTGACGATCCCAGAACACCCTAAATGCGTCGGTATTATTACCTCTAAAACTGGCGCCGCGCTTTACGACATTCTTGATGTACTCAAACGCCGAGATCCTTCCCTGCCAGTGGTCATTTATCCGACTCTGGTACAAGGAGAAGAGGCCGCCATTCAAATTGCTCAAGCAATTGGACGTGCAAACAGCCGTAACGAATGTGACGTATTGATTGTCGGCCGTGGAGGCGGTTCACTGGAAGATCTTTGGTGCTTTAACAACGAGATTGTTGCTCGAACCATTGCCGCCAGCCAAATCCCGATCATCTCTGCGGTTGGTCACGAGATTGATGTGACAATTGCGGACTTTGTTGCAGACTTGCGTGCGCCAACACCATCCGCTGCTGCAGAACTGGTTAGCCGTGATAACAGCCACAAAGATCAAGCCTTAATCAGCCGTGAGCAAAAACTGCATTCTGCCTGGCGTCATTACCTCACCGAACAAAATCGCACCATAATCTCGCTGAGTCATCGACTGGAGAAACAGCATCCTCGCTATCGCTTGATGCGTCAAACTCAACAAGCCGATGAGTTGCAAATCCGCTTACAACGAGCGATGGAAAAGTATCTGGCACAACGAGAACAAACGGTCTCTCGTGTTCAGCACAAACTGCAATTACTCTCGCCTGTTCGTCAAATCAGTGAACAAAAAAATGCGCTTGCACGAGTAGAACAGAAGATGATGGATGCAATGGACCGCAAGCTGCTAAGGTTGCGCCACCAGATCGCGATCGCCGCAGAGAAACTTGACGCAGTAAGCCCCTTGGCAACACTGAAGCGCGGCTACTCCATTACTCAGAGTGAATCTGGCGAAGTGATTACACGTCAATCACAAATCAAAACGGGCGACACTTTGATCACCCGCCTATCCGATGGTGAAATACGCTCTACCGTGAACTAAGCCATGGCTTATTCTTCGGTTTTCTCTTTGAACTGAAAGCGGATTCTTGATTTCGATTTGAGCTCGTTGCAGTGATTACAGAAATAACTCGCCGCACCGCATGCTTGCAGCTTCTCTAATTCAGCCTCACATTCTGGGCAAAAGCCAAGCTTGGTAAACTCTTTATCACATTGTTGGCAGTGATACTGTCCATTCCACTCCAGCTCTTGCTGGCAAATCGGGCAATGATTCTCGTTCATTTTCTTTTCTCGTTGTCACTATGAGATCAATTCAATCTTGCGCTCACGGTTTGGTGAGCACGCTTCACTTGATACATGCAGATGTCAGCTTGGCGAATAAGTGCATCCACGTTGGCCAAAGACTCACCTTCCGCATAGTCCGCGCCAATACTGACCGAAACAGAATAATCTTCTATCAAGAAAAACATTTTGATCTTGCTTTGTAATTGCTGATAAAACACTTGGAACGCCTGCTTGTGCACAAATGAGCAAATCGCAACAAACTCATCGCCTCCGTAACGAGAAATGACAGCTTGTTGAGGAAACTGCGCCATCAACCAGTTGGCTAAGTTGATTAACACGGCATCGCCAACATCATGGCCAAACCGGTCGTTGATGTATTTAAACTCATCAACATCAATAAAAAAACAGCCAATCCCATACTCATTGTGCCGAGCTGTCTCTAGCAAAGGTTCGGATTCCAAGTAGAAGATTCGACGGTTATAACACTGCGTCAGAGGATCTCGATTAACGTGATAGTGAAGTTGTTCTTCTAATTGGTACTTTTCTAGTGCTATTGAATAAAGCGCAGCGAGAAGATCCAAGATTTCCAGTTCTTCTTTTGCTGGTTTAGAAGGCATGTCGCTGTAGATGGCAAAGGTACCCAGCACTTTATCTTGTCGGGAAACAATCGGGACGGACCAACATGCCGCCACATTCGCCGCTTTCGCTAACTCGGCGTAGGGCTGCCAATTCGGGTGACTCTCAATATCACTCACAACCACGGACTTTCCGCTATAAGCTGCGGCTCCGCACGATCCTACCCTTTCACCAATCTCGACACCTTCAATTGCTTGATTGTAGAAATCAGGAAGATTCGGGGCGTATTCAAGATGCAGTGTATTGTGCTGTGGATCCAGCTTCAAAATCGAGGCCTTACGAGATCCAAACAAATGCTCTGATAAGGATACAATTTCTCGATTTAACTGATCTTTCTCCAAGCCTAAGGCTAACTTCCCCAATAATTGATTGATCGACCTATGGGCGTCCAAAAGTCTCATGCTATCCATAACAGCGCTCTAGTGTACTAACTTTACTCAATATTATTATGATTTACCCTAGTGTTGTTGATTCACTCAGCAACTCTAGGGTATGGTTAGCACGAATTTAACAGAACGATAACATTAATAATCAGACCTTAAACACGCTTATCGGATCTTATCTTGATCGTCTGGTTATTTTATTTTGATCAGCGATCTGCCTAAAAAAGAACATTTATATAACCACACCCCGAAAGCATAAGTTACATATGCTGCATTTCAATTTCAAACAACACAAAACTCTACATATTGATATTTAAATCTGTATTTTTGGTTTTTTATATAAAGATCATTTTCCTCAGTTGGGCGTGACTTGCGTGTGCATTTCAATGGTCTGCTCATCCAACAGCACCAATGTAACGGCAATCTCTTTCATTTCGCTCAACCCAGCAGCATGCGTTCCCCCACAAGGGATAATCGCCGTTGATGCTTCTCCCAAATCACATTGCCAGTAACGAGAGTCGGTTAAATATTCGCCATGACAGTTCATGAATATTTCGGCTCCGCGAGCAAGCCAGCGCTCAAGCTGTACATTGACCTCGGATTCAATCTCGTGAATATTTTCCACAACATCAGCACTGTTCAGCCCTCTTTTGCGTAGCGTTTTTCCCAGTCGATAGGTATCTAAACAACACTCTGGCGTCACAAAGCTACTCTCTTGAGCATAACTGTTAAAATCATAGTAGCCATGAGGGTCTTTGCGATCGGCATCTTTGCGCCAGTAACCTTGTGCCAAGACTTTATTCAATGCCAGGTAGGCTAAATGCCCTGCACTGTGACCTCGACTCAGACTTTGTTGATATTCTTTGTCGACACTCAATCGTACTTTGCTTCCAACTGCAAGTTGCCCAAGCTGGGCTTCAATTTCATGAACCACTACGAAGCTCCATCCCTCTGTATCTCGCTTTACAGGTATCGCTTGATCAACAAACAGTTGCCCCGTTGAACACTCTACAGCGCCAACCCAACAACCGATGATTGGCCATTCTTTGCCATCCGCGATAAGGCTCCCCCGATCTGCAGGATGATCTGGCCAAATATGACTGACCGGATGAAATGGCGTTTGCTGAGTCACGACATAAAGAGAATGTTCATTGACTGAAGTGAGTACAATGTCGCTCTCCAACTGCCAGATCTGATGACAAAAGCGAACCTTAGTGGGTGTTATCTGCATATTTCTTATCTCAACGATGAGGCATCATCCGCTCAATGAATGATGTGGACATGTTATCCATATTGGGAAACGGAAAATAAAAAAATGCCCAAGTAAAACTTGGGCATCAAACACAGTTCAGATTATTTCTTGCGATTTTTTACCGCACTCATCATGCGCTTACGTGCACGCTCTTGAGAAAGGGTCATCTTGTTGACACGGTTCTCAAACGGGTTATCACTGTTTTGGAACTGAATACGAATCGGCGTACCCATGATATCTAGTGACTTACGGAAGTAGTTCATTAGATAACGTTTGTAAGAATCCGGTAATTCGCGAACTTGGTTACCATGGATCACCACGATTGGTGGGTTATAACCACCAGCGTGCGCATATTTCAGTTTCACACGACGGCCACGAACCATCGGTGGTTGGTGATCTTCTGTTGCCATCTTCATGATGCGCGTCAGTACCGATGTCCCTACACGAGTGGTTGCAGAGCGGTAAGCTTCTTGTACTGATTCAAACAAATGGCCTACGCCAGTACCGTGCAACGCAGAGATGAAGTGAATGCGAGCAAAATCGACGAAGCCAAGACGACGATCGAGCTCTTTCTTCACATTCTCTTTCACTTCGTTATCCAAGCCATCCCACTTGTTCACGGCCAGTACGATAGAACGACCCGCATTAAGTGCGAAGCCCAATAAGCTCAAATCCTGATCCGAGATGTTTTCACGAGCATCAATCACTAACAGTACAACGTTGGCGTCTTCAACGGCTTTCAATGTTTTAACAACAGAGAATTTTTCAACCGTTTCATGTACTTTACCGCGACGACGAACACCTGCGGTGTCGATCAACACGTATTCGCGACCATCACGTTCCATTGGAATGTAAATGGAGTCACGCGTGGTTCCTGGCATGTCGTAGACAACAACGCGTTCTTCACCCAAAATACGGTTAGTCAGCGTTGATTTACCCACGTTTGGACGACCAATAATCGCGAGCTTAATTGGCTGATCTTGCAGTCGCTTCAGTGACTCTTCGGCGTCTTCTTCAGAGTACTCTTGCTGCTCTGCGTCTTCATCTTCCATATCGGTCAGATCTTCGATCTCACCTTCGCTGTTAGCACTGAGAAGATTGTCAAAGAATGGATCAAGTGCACGTTCAATCAGCGCAGTCACACCACGACCATGCGCAGCGGCAATTTGGTACATCTCATCAACGCCCAGTTGCCAAAAGTCTGCGCTGGCAGCATCCGCATCGATGCCGTCCACTTTGTTCACCACCAGCATGGTGGCTTTTTCGATTTTACGTAAATGGGCAGCAATCGCCTCATCGGATGGCGTCAATCCTGCGCGGCCATCCACCATAAACAACACAACGTCAGCTTCGCGAATCGCAGCAAGTGACTGTTCTGCCATTTTGGTTTCAACGCCTTCTTCAGAACCATCGATACCACCCGTATCAATCACAATAAAGTCGTGCTCACCTACTTTGGCTTGACCATATTTACGGTCACGAGTCAGACCAGGAAAGTCCGCCACCAATGCGTCACGAGAGCGAGTCAATCGGTTAAACAACGTAGATTTACCTACGTTTGGACGACCGACTAGAGCAACAACAGGTATCATAACAACCTCTACAATAATCTTTGATCTGTAGTTATAGGTAACCACTTGCTTGATAGCATTTCAAACCAGCTTTTTACCTATAACCACAATCGTCTTGTCACAACTGCAATGTTGAACTTTGCAGCGTGTTATTAAAAATTAGCAACAAAACGGCTCCTAACTGTCACCAGCCAGGAGCCGAATGTGAATTATATCACGATATTATTCGTTGATCGTCAGTTTCTTTACATCGCCATTGCGCGTGGTAATGACATAACCATCTGGCAATACCGTTGGACCAACAGCGAAACCACTGTCATTGATCATCTGCTGAGCCACGAACTCACCAGTGGTG
Organism: Vibrio sp. 03_296; assembly: GCF_002265885.1. Lineage (NCBI taxonomy): Bacteria > Pseudomonadati > Pseudomonadota > Gammaproteobacteria > Vibrionales > Vibrionaceae > Vibrio > Vibrio sp. 03_296. The sequence goes on along the minus strand of NZ_NPKW01000054.1, from coordinate 16,588 downwards.
CGATCCAACCAATGCAAATAGCCTTGGCTGTCTCCAACGACTAAGTAGTTGTTTACCATCACTGGGGCGGTCAACAAACGATACTCTAGCTGTTCATTTTGCCATAGCTCCGTTCCGCTACGTGCATCGACAGCAACCACATGATCTTTGTCAGTGACAACAAAAAGTCGACTGCCATCGGTCGCCATATCAATCGCTGACGAATAATTACGCTTCCAAACGGCATTGCCAGAACGTAAATCAAGTGCGATAAGTTGGCCATTGTAACCGACAACGTAAAGCATTCCGCCAAGCACGATTGGCGATGAATCCACATCCACCAAGCGGTCGATTTCAGTCGCGCCTTTCGGTGTACCAACTGGCTGTTGCCAAATCAACTGACCACGCTCGACGATAGCGGCCGCTAAACGGCCATTCGCCGTTCCCCAAAATACGCCACCTGATACCGCCGTCGGCGTACTATCGCCGCGCAGAGTCAAGTTAGGTACTTCGGTGCTGATGGTCCACTTTTGTTCACCATTATCTTGGTCGAATGCCATCAAAACGCCATTGCTGGTATTCACAATCACTAGACCATTTTCAGCAACGGGCTTTGCTAAGATCTCGCCGACCACAGCGATGCGCCAAGAGACCTCGCCACTCGCTTCGTCCAAAGCGATCAGATCACCATTTTCACTGCCAATGTAGACATGGCCGTAAGCCGCAGTTAAGCCACCAGACAATCTCGCTGTGTCGCCTTGCTTGACGTTTTGGCTCCACAATTGCTTACCTGATGTCGGATCCAACGCTCTGACCACACCATCACGACTGGCGATAAATAGCTTGTCGTAAGCATATTCAGGTGAGAGTTTAGAGAAGTAATGGCCGACACCATCACCCACACTGGTACTCCAAGCTGATTGCGGTGTGAACTGGCTATTCACCTGTGGCAATGGTGCCATTACAATGGTGTCTTCTTCACTGGCACAACCCGCCAACACACCCACTGTAATCATGCCTAATAAGGCTTTCCTGACCATTTTCTTCATGCCATGAAGTCCTTATTTTGCCAGATCATCCAATTTCATTTGCAGAGTTTGGCCTGCATCAGCGGCTTGTTGCGCTTCAGAATAAGCAGCATAAGCGGCTTCTTTGTCACCCTGACGCAAAGCAATATCACCACGCAATTCTGCTACACGGCCCGCCCAGCTAGCATCTGTGACTTTTGCTAGCTCCGCTTTCGCTGCATCAAAATTGCCTAACTCTGCTTCTACTCGCGCAATACGGTAAGTCGTTAACGGAATAAGAGCCGCATCTTTGCTGTTGCTCTGAGCCCATTTTAGCTGGGTTAGCGCAGCATTAAGATCACCAGCGGTTACTTGTGCTTTAGCCAGTTGTAACGCCGCCAGTACCGAATACTCTTTGACATCATTGGAGGCAATGAAAGCTTCAACATCCGCAGCCGCTTCAGCGCCTTTCGCCTGTAATGCATTAATTGCGGAAGTATAATTTTGTGAAGCGGCTTCACGCGCTTGCGTTACGCTATCTTGGTAGTAACGCCAGCCAAATAGACCACCGAGACCAACAACGGCACCGATGATCACGGCTTTGCCGTTCTCTTTCCACCAATCTTTTATCGCTTCAACTTGCTCTTCTTCAGTATTGTAAACTTCCACTTCCTGTCCTCTTTAAAACTGATTCAATGGCAGCGAATCCGCTGCCATTGTTGTGACTGTTGCCAGAGCTTAAATCAGCTCAGCAATTTTGCTGGCAATCTCTTGCTGTGAATACGTAACTTGCTCACCACCAGCGAGATCTTTCAATACAACGGTGTTGTCTGCAACTTCATTCTCACCCAGTACTAGGGCTACGACCGCACCTACTTTGTCAGCACGTTTAAATTGTTTCTTAAAGTTACCACCACCAAAGTGGTTCATCACGCGAACCCCAGGAATGGCTTCACGCACTTGCTCTGCCAACTTCATGCCAGCCATCATAGTGCCTTCACCCGCAGTGACGACGTAAACGTCCACACTACGACGAACATCCGTCAGCTCTAACGTTTCCAACATTAGCACTAAACGCTCTAAGCCCATCGCAAAACCCACCGCAGGTGTGGCTTTGCCACCAAGTTGCTCTACTAGGCCATCATAACGGCCACCACCACAAACGGTACCTTGAGAGCCTAGGCTTTCCGTGATCCATTCAAAAACCGTGCGGTTGTAGTAATCCAGACCACGAACCAAGCGTTCATTGACTGTGTATTCGATACCCGCAGCGTCAAGAAGTTCACACAAACCCGCAAAATGTTGCGTTGACTCTGTGTCTAGGTAGTCAGATAGACGTGGCGCATCGCCCAAAATCGCTTGTACATCTGGATTCTTGGTATCCAATACACGTAGTGGGTTAGTATGCATACGACGTTTGCAATCTTCATCCAACACATCGATATGTTGCTCAAGAAATGCGATCAGTGCAGTGCGATAGTTTGCGCGCGCTTCCAACGAACCAATCGAGTTCAGCTCTAGACGCACATGTTTATCAATGCCAAGTTCACGCCAAAGACGCGCAGTCATCATGATGAGCTCAGCATCGACATCAGGACCATTAAGACCAAATACTTCTACACCACACTGGTGGAACTGACGGTAACGACCTTTTTGCGGACGCTCGTGGCGGAACATAGGACCCATGTACCAAACGCGCTGCTCTTGGTTGTACAGCAAACCGTTTTCAATACCAGCACGCACACAACCTGCGGTGCCTTCAGGGCGCAATGTTAAGCTGTCACCATTACGGTCTTCAAAGGTGTACATCTCTTTTTCCACCACATCGGTCACTTCGCCAATAGCACGGCTAAATAGATGCGTCATCTCAACGATTGGCATGCGCATTTCATTGTAACCGTATGCGCTAATTACGTTCTTCACTGCGCCTTCTAGCTTCTGCCACAGTGGTGATTGAGTTGGGAGACAATCATTCATGCCTCGAATTGCTTGGATTGTTTTTGCCACAATAATTACCGTAATTTGAATGACTTCGTTGAGATTTAGTTCTGCACTTTAATATCGATGCGGTTGCTTTCATCCATGCGCGCAGCCTTTGCACGGATCTTAGCTTCTAGTTGATTCACCAGATCTTCGTTGTCGAAGCGCTCTTTTTGACGTTTACCATCTTCGTAAAAAGCGCTCTTCTTGTTGCTGCCAGCCAGACCGAGATGCGATACCTCTGCTTCACCCGGACCATTCACAACGCAACCAATGATGGAGACATCCATCGGCGTAATGATGTCTTCCAGTCGCTCTTCCAGTGCATTGACCGTGCTGATGACATCAAATTCCTGACGTGAACACGATGGACACGCGATAAAGTTGATGCCTCGCGAACGAATTCGCAATGACTTAAGAATATCAAAACCCACTTTAATCTCTTCAACGGGGTTCGCCGCCAAAGAGATACGTAGCGTATCACCAATACCTTCCGCTAAAAGCATGCCTAAGCCAACCGCCGATTTCACAGCACCAGCGCGAGCACCACCCGCTTCCGTAATGCCGAGATGCAGAGGTTGATCGATTTTCTTCGCCAACAGTCGGTAGGAATCCACCGCTAGGAAAACGTCTGACGCTTTGACACTGACTTTAAATTGATCAAAGTTGAGGCGATCAAGAATATCAACATGACGCATAGCAGACTCGACCAAAGCTTCTGGTGTCGGCTCGCCATACTTCATTTGCAGATCTTTCTCTAGCGACCCACCGTTGACACCGATGCGAATTGGTATGTTTTTGTCACGCGCACAATCAACGACTGAGCGAATACGCTCTTCATTACCAATGTTGCCAGGGTTGATGCGTAAACAATCCACCCCGTATTCGGCCACTTTCAGTGCGATACGATAATCAAAATGAATATCAGCAACTAATGGAATCGATACTTGCTGTTTAATCAGCTTGAAAGCTTCAGCCGCATCCATCGTCGGAACAGAAACACGAACAATGTCGGCGCCGACATTTTCCAATGCTTTAATTTGAGCAACGGTTGCTGCTACGTCCGTGGTGCGAGTATTGGTCATGGATTGCACCGCGATTGGCGCACCATCACCGATTGGAACATCGCCCACATAAATTCGCGTCGATTTACGACGGATAATTGGAGATACGTTGTGCATAATCTTTACAAAGGTAAGGTGAATCGAGCTACTTTGCCTGCAGTATACCGAGAAAGGTCGACAGGTTCACTTGCAAATGTCATGGTCACGCCTTCTGGCGCGCCCAAAATAACGTTAAAAGGGGCCTGACCAGATAGGTTTAAATCTTGACCCGATTTGCGGATGCCAGAAATCAATGTCTTACCACTGGCGTCTTTAACTTGAACCCAGCAGTCCGAACGAAAAGCCATTGTTAAGGCAGTTTCACCATTGGCTTGGGGGGCTTCAGATGCAACCTCAACCACTGCCGCTTGAGGTTCAACTTGCGATTCAGCGTCAGCTTCTGCTTCAACTATCGGCTCTAAAGTCTCGACTTCCAAGGCTTCTACACTTTCAGGCGATGCCGGACTTTCCTCTGAGCTCACTTCGTTTTGCTCATTGCTCTCTGTCGTCGCATCCATCTCCTGCATCACCACATCATCAATGAGTGGAGGTTCACTCTCTTCGATCACCGCGTCTTCAAGTTGAGCGGCTTGATTGACCGACTGAGCTAAGCTGTTCTCTTGCTGATTTTGCCACCACCAAAGTGAAGAAATCCCCGTAATAATGATGAAAATACCCCAAGTAATCAGCATGATGCGGCTATTGTGTTTCTCCGTATTGGTTTTACGTGAGAAGCTCTGCATCTCCTGCTCTTGGTGCTGTGCGTCACCTGTATTGTCTAACGCATCAAGAATGATTTTTTCATCAAGGCCAACCAATCTGGCGTAAGAACGTAAATACCCGCGAGTAAAAGTCGCCACTTGGCCACTTTCAAACTGGTTATCGTCAATCTGTTCAATCACGTTAACACGTAAACGTAATCGATCTGCGACTTGTTTTTGCGTGTAACCCATTGATTCGCGTTTGCGTTTGAGCAAGGTACCGACTTGTTCAATGGCGAGAGATTCTGTGGCACTGTCTTGTGAAAAATCGTTATCTGTAGTCATAACTGTCTAAAATCTTCAAATAATGAAAGTTAAGTGCGCTTATTATTCATCGTTCTTGGTTTGCACTGAACTTTGGAAAAAGTTTGCCGCGGTGCTTTGGACGCAGCCCTAATTATTTTATTAGCCAACCTACACTGCCAAAATACAGCTGCAGCTTTAAACATGATAAGCCAAACTGTGTTATTGACAAAAACTCTATGCTGAGAAATTTACCTTTAGCTCAAGCTTTTGTCCAAAGTTTGACACAAGAAATTCGATATATCGTCCAATTCGGCATGGAAAATCCACCAAACAAGCAAAAAATTACGATTAGAAGCAAAACAGCCAGAGCGAAGCTCTGGCTGTTTAATAAGAAAATGGTAGCTTATAGCGCCTTAACCTCGATGGTCTCACCTTTGGCCGCTTTCAGCATGGCGGTACGCTTGGTTCGGTCGATCACGTCCCCCACTAACTGACCACATGCGGCATCAATATCATCACCGCGCGTCTTACGAATCGTCACCGTATGCTCATATTGCATCAATGTCTTTTGGAAACGATCAATACGTGAGTTGCTTGGTTTCTTATACGGTGAGCCTGGGTATGGGTTAAATGGAATCAAGTTGATTTTACAAGGTGTATCCTTCATCAACTGCGCAAGCTCATGAGCATGTTCAGTACCATCGTTAACATGATCAAGTAGCACGTATTCCACCGTCACTTTACCGCGGTTGGCATTGGAAGAAGCAATGTAACGACGCACCGATGCTAAGAAATCCTGAATATCCCAACGATCGTTGATCGGCATAATTTCACTGCGCAATTTGTCATTAGGTGCATGCAAAGAAATCGCCAGTGCGACGTCAATTTTGCCCGTCATCTGATCTAAGCCAGAAACCACACCCGAAGTCGACACTGTCACGCGGCGTTTAGAGAGACCAAAGCCCAGATCATCCAGCATAATTTCCAAAGCCGGAATGAGGTTTTTCATGTTCAGCAACGGTTCGCCCATGCCCATCATCACCACGTTGGTGATCGGACGACGTCCAGTCTCTTTCTCAAGCCCTACCTCACGTGCCGCACGCCACACCTGACCGATGATTTCTGACACTTTTAAGTTACGGTTGAAACCTTGCTGCGCCGTTGAGCAGAATTTACATTCCAGTGCACAACCCACTTGAGATGAAACACAAAGCGTTGCGCGGTCTTCTTCTGGGATATAGACCGTTTCAACATCTTGATCACCAACACGCATGGCCCATTTGATGGTGCCATCTGATGAGTGTTGAGCTTCTGAAACAACAGGGGCGACGATCTCGCATTTCTGCTTAAGCTTCTCTCTCAACTGCTTGTTGATGTTGGTCATGTTATCGAAATCATCGACACCGAAATGGTAGATCCACTTCATTACCTGATCAGCACGAAACGCTTTTTCGCCTAACTCTTGGGCGAACAGTTCACGCATGCCTTTGCGATCAAAGTCGAGTAGATTAATTTTTTCAGTGCTCATGGTGCCTCTCAATGACTGAACAAGATTAAGGGCGCGAATTGTACAGGCTTTATGCAGTGACAACAAGGGCTGTAAAACCACGAAGATGCTAAGGCGATAAAACCAAACGATTAAAATATCACCACACTTTTCCTGAGTCAGAAAAAAGCCCAGCTTGCGTGCTGGGCTTGGGAATTCATCGACTTATTCAAACCGCTTAACGAGGACAGATTTCTGACTCTGGGAAGAAAAACGCAATTTCACGCGCTGCTGATGCTGGGCTGTCACTACCGTGCACGGAGTTGTGACGCATACTCAATGCATAGTCGGCGCGAATGGTGCCACAAGCCGCTTCTTCTGGGTTGGTTTTACCCATCAACTCACGGTAACGTGCAATGGCATTTTCGCCTTCTAGAACCTGAACCATGATGGGTCCTGAAGTCATGAACTCTTTCAATGCTGGAAAAAATTCTTTTCCTTCATGCTCAGCATAAAAGCCACTTGCTTGTTCATCATTAAGATGCACCATTTTTGCCGCGATGATGCGTAATCCCGCCTTCTCAATACGGTGGTAAATTTCACCGATTAAGTTACGTTCTACAGCGTCAGGCTTAATGATCGAAAATGTTCTTTCTAGAGCCATAAGGTGTCCCTTTATTTCATGTCGTTGTTATAGTCAGCAGCCCAATTGGACTGCTGTGAAGTATTACTTATTCGCTTGTGCCACTAACAGGTTGGCCAGAGTGCAAACCCCCATACCTGTCGCACCCGCAGACCATTTGTCGCTAGCGGCCTTACGGTAAGTGCCCGAACAATCGAAGTGCAACCAACCTGTTTGGTAATCTTGCACAAAGTAAGAAAGAAATGCCGCCGCCGTGCTGGCACCAGGAGAGTAGTCACCGCCGCCGATATTAGACAGGTCGGCAAAGTTTGATGGCAGCATTTCACGATGGAATTCTGCTAGTGGCAGTGGCCACAAGCCTTCTTTTTCTTCTGCTGCTGACTTTAGTGCTTCTTGCGCCAGTGCTTGGTCAAACGTCAATAGTGCGTGGTAATCGTTACCTAGTGCATTTTTCGCCGCGCCCGTTAAAGTCGCACAATCAATGATCAACTCTGGATTTTGTTCCGAGGCGTAAATCAGGCCATCTGCCAGCACCAAGCGACCTTCCGCATCGGTGTTCATGATTTCAACCGTCTTACCGTTTTTGTAGGTAATCACATCACCCAGTTTCAACGCTCGGCCAGAAATCATATTCTCCGCACAGCATAGGATCAGTTTTACGCGCTTGTTCAGTCCGCGCATGATCGCTAAGCCCAAACCACCCGTGATCGTACCTGAACCGCCCATGTCCGCTTTCATTGAATCCATGAAATTGGACGCTTTGATACTGTAGCCGCCCGAGTCAAAAGTAATGCCTTTTCCGACTAAACACGCCCAAACAGGGGCATTTGCATCACCCGTTGGGTTAAAGTCGAGTTGAAGCATCGCTGAAGTGCGATCAGAACCACGGCCTACGGCGTAAATGCCTTCCCAGCCTTCAGCAAGCAGATCTTTATCTTTTACGATACGCGCTGTCACTGTGCCTTCAGGAGCCACAGAACGAATGAACTCTGCCGCCATCGTCGCAAGTTGACGTGGGGCGACTTCTTCCGCCGGTTTGTTAATGATATCGCGAGTAAACTCAGTGGCTTTAATGCGAGCTTCCAGCTCTGCTTGTGCTTTCTCTTCTAACGCAACCCACTCAACTTGACTGTATTTTTTTGGATTGCGATAACCTTGGTGGAAAGCCCAAATCGCTTCCACATCCCAACCATCGCCATCTAGAAATACGTTCTTGATGCCTTGCACATCAAACTTGCGCGCTGCGCGTTGGATTTTAATTAAATCCGTGCTTTCGCCTGTATGGATAAGAGCGCCCTGCTCATTGAATGATACCAGTGCTTTATCGCCCCACTGTGGAGCTGCGACTTCGTGACTTAAAAATACAGACATCTGTGTAGACATGGTTTCTCCTTGCCTTATAACGGCGTTACCTACGCCTTTCTATTTGAATAACTCACGGATGTTAGCATTATGTAGGGTAGAAATGTCAAATTGATAAAAAAACGGACCTAAAGGTCCGCTTTTTTTGATGAATTTTGTTAACTGGGCTGGATTTATTCCCATTCATCCAACCAGCAAAGAATCACTGCTTCGAGGATCTTTTCATTGGAATGATTGGGCTCGTCATCAAAATCTTCAATCTCTAAAATCCACTGATGCAGATCGGTAAAACGCACCGTTTTTGGATCCATATCTGGAAATCGTTCACAGAGCTCGATGGCGATATCACGTGAATCTGTCCATTTCATACTCATCTTCCTTCGAAAAATTAGTCACTTGGGTATGTGTTCGCTAGGCCAATAGGCCCAACGAACTGCGTGACCATCGATTAATGGTCTTCCGATGCGTGGTTGAGCGTGTATTTTGGAATCTCAACCACTAGGTCTTCATCCGCTACTTTCGCTTGGCAGCCTAAACGCGATTCTGGCTCGAGGCCCCACGCTTTGTCGAGCATGTCATCTTCTAACTCATCGCTTTCTTCAAGTGAATCAAAGCCTTCACGAATGATGACGTGACACGTAGTACAAGCACAAGACTTCTCACACGCGTGCTCAATCGCAATCCCATTTTTCAGTGCCACATCTAATACTGTGTCACCACTGTTTGCTTCTAGCACGGCACCTTCTGGGCACAAATCTTCATGAGGCAATACAATAATCTTAGGCATAGTTGTTACTCTTAAATAGTGTCAATTGACTGGCCAGCCAGTGCTGCACGAATAGACTTATCCATTCGACGAGAGGCAAAATCTTGGCTCGCTTTGTCAGTGTCTTTAATACCTTGCTCAATCGCATTCGCTTCGTTGCCATTGCGCAGTTCAATCAAGGATTCAATCGCTTGCAGTAAGGTGGCTTTTTCAGCTTCGCTGAGTAGCTCATCCCCGTCAGCTTGCATCGCGGCAATAAGACCTTCAATCACTCGATCCGCTTCTACACGTTGCTCAGCTAAAGCGCGAGCTTGCATGTCTTCTTTGGCATACGTCATTGAGTCACGAAGCATGTTCGCCACTTCGTCATCACTCAGACCATAAGATGGCTTCACTTGGATTTCTGATTGAACACCTGTGCTTTTCTCCATCGCGGTCACTGACAGCAGGCCATCTGCATCCACTTGGTAGGTAACGCGAATATGAGCAGCACCCGCAGCCATTGGCGGAATGCCTTTGAGTGAAAAGCGAGCGAGCGAACGACAGTCATCCACCATCTCACGTTCACCTTGAACAATATGAACGCTCATTGCGGTTTGGCCATCTTTAAACGTGGTGAACTCTTGAGCGCGTGCTACCGGAATGGTGGTATTGCGAGGAATGATTTTCTCAACCAAACCACCCATGGTTTCAATCCCCAACGAAAGAGGGATCACATCCAGCAATAGCATTTCAGAATCAGGCTTGTTGCCCGCCAGAATATCCGCTTGAATACCAGCGCCAATGGCAACCACTTCATCAGGGTTGATGTTGGTTAATGGTGTGCGACCAAAGAACTCACCCACCATTTCGCGAACCAATAAAGTGCGAGTAGAACCGCCAACCATGACCACTTCAAGTACTTCGTCAGCGTCCACATCTGCGTCTTTCAACGCTCGACGGCAGGACATCAGCGTTTTTTTCACAAGCGGACGAATCAGCTCTTCAAATTGCTCACGCGTAACTATTCCTTTCCAACCAAAGATATCCACTTCAACTGAGTCTTGCTCAGAGAAGGCAATCTTAGTGGTCGTCGCAATGTTCAGTAGGGTGCGGTTTTTTTCTGCGCTCAAAGGCATCTCTAAGCCCGCTTGCTCGGCAAGAAAATCGGCCAACAGATGGTCAAAATCATCGCCACCCAACGCAGAATCACCGCCGGTGGCCAGCACTTCAAACACCCCTTTTGAAAGGCGCAAAATTGAGATATCAAATGTACCACCACCCAAATCGTAGACCGCAATGACCCCTTCTTGACCAGAATCTAAACCATACGCAATGGCGGCGGCAGTCGGTTCGTTCAGTAAGCGAAGCACATGCAGGCCAGCAAGTTTCGCTGCATCTTTAGTGCCAGCTCGCTGCGCATCATCAAAGTAGGCAGGAACGGTAATGACGACACCAGAAAGCTCACCACCGAGGCTCTCTTCTGCGCGTTTTGCTAGCACTTTTAGGATATCGGCAGAAACTTCAATTGGGTTTTTGTCCCCTTGAGTCGTCTCAAGAACAGGCAAACCATTCTCACTGGCTTTAAAACGATAAGGCAAAGAAGGATAACGAGTCTGAATGTCCGTTAACGAACGACCCAATAAGCGTTTTACCGAGATAATGGTATCTTGCGGCTGAGATTCAGACAGTGCTTTCGCCGCGTAACCGACAATCGCCTCGTCATTAGCATAATTAACAATCGATGGAAGAAGACTACGACCTTGAGCATCTTTCAAAGTGTCTGCGGTGCCGCTTCTGACTGAAGCGACCAAAGAGTTGGTGGTACCAAGATCGATACCGGCTGCTCTTTTGTGCTCATGAGGTGCCGAGCTTTGGCCCGGTTCTGCGATTTGAAGTAATGCCATGATGGATCCTTGTTTTTCAAACTAGCCGAAGAGTTTCTCTTCCACTAGCTCTATTTCATTCTTTAGTTTGGCAATAAATTTCAGCTTACGTACGCGATCGGCGGCTTGTGGCCACTGAGCGTCATTCAGCTCTTGCTCAATCGTTGCGAGATGTTGTTTGTACATTTTGCTCACTCTGGCATCAAACGCAGCCAAAGCACTCTCAGCATCTGAGCTTTGAGGGATCTCTTCCAACTCTTCACGCAATTCCATCTGTTCCATCAGAAACATGGGATCTTGCATGGTTTGCTGCTCACCGCGGATTTCTAAACCGTTTTGCGACAAAAGGTATTCCGCACGAGAAATGGGATTTTTCAGCACCTGGTAAGCGTCATTAATTTGCGCTGCTTTTTGCACCGCTAACAAACGATCGCGTTCAGAAGCGGTCGCAAAATTGTCCGGATGGAAGCGTTTTTGCAATTCTCGGAACTGAGAAGAAAGAAGGCTACCATCCAGCGAAAACTGAGGTGGTAGCCCAAACAATTCAAAGTGATTCATTGATCTATGGTCCTTGAATAAACCTTCTGAGCCGACGGTAACGGCTCAGAATTTCAGTCATTAGACGTTGAAGCTTTCACCGCAACCACATTCACTTTTCGCATTTGGGTTGTTGAATTCAAAGCCTTCATTCAACCCTTCTTTTACGTAGTCAAGTTGCGTGCCGTCGAGGTACACCAAGCTCTTTTTATCGATAATCACCTTAACGCCTGAATGTTCAAACACTTCGTCTTCTTCATTCAGTTCGTCAACAAACTCAAGGACATAGGCCATACCCGAACAACCAGTCGTCTTCACACCTAAACGTAAACCAATGCCTTTGCCTCGGTTATCTAGGAATGCTCTTACTCGATTTGCTGCGGAATCTGTTAATGTAACGGCCATACTGCACCTTAGTTAAATAGTTTACCAATGGAATGGGAGCATAAGGCCCCCATTATAACCTCAAAAAAAACCTTAAAGTTGGTGTTTTTTCTTGTAGTCAGCCACTGCGGCTTTAATTGCATCTTCTGCAAGAATTGAACAGTGCACTTTCACTGGTGGCAATTCAAGCTCTTCTGCAATTTCCGAGTTTTTGATCGAAGCCGCTTCTTCGATGCTCTTGCCTTTTACCCATTCGGTAACCAATGAGCTTGATGCAATCGCACTACCACAACCGTAAGTCTTGAACTTTGCGTCTTCAATGATGCCTTCTGGCGTTACTTTGATTTGCAGTTTCATTACGTCACCACATGCAGGAGCACCAACCATGCCGCTACCTACCGATGGATCTTCTTTGTCAAACGAACCAACGTTACGTGGGTTCTCATAGTGATCAATTACTTTTTCGCTGTATGCCATGATATTTACCTCGAATCCTCTATAACTTGTCTATGAATTGATCTTAGTGGTGAGCCCACTCAACCGTGTTGAGATCAATTCCTTCCTTGTACATATCCCATAGAGGAGACATGTCGCGCAGCTTTTCAACCGCTACACGGATTTGTTCAATTGCGTAGTCGATCTCTTCTTCCGTGGTAAAACGGCCAAAAGAGAAACGAATCGAGCTATGTGCTAACTCATCATTTAGACCGAGAGCACGCAGCACATAAGAAGGCTCTAGACTCGCTGAAGTACAAGCACTGCCTGACGATACAGCAAGATCTTTTAGAGACATCAGTAACGACTCACCTTCAACAAAAGCAAAGCTGATGTTCAAGTTGTGTGGAACACGCTGCTCAAGATCGCCGTTGATGGTCACCGCTTCCATGTCTTTCACGCCATCTAACAGACGGTTACGAAGCGCTAACGCATGTTGGTAATCTTTTTCCATATCAAGCTTGGCGATACGGAAAGCTTCACCCATGCCAACAATTTGGTGAGTCGGTAGCGTACCTGAACGGAAACCACGTTCATGACCACCACCATGCATTTGAGCCTCAAGACGAATACGTGGCTTACGGCGTACATAAAGCGCGCCGATACCTTTCGGACCGTAAATCTTATGTGCAGACAGCGAGATCAAGTCTACTTTTAGCTTCTGTACATCAATCGCCACTTTGCCCGCTGACTGCGCTGCATCGACGTGGAAAATGATTTTACGAGAACGGCAAAGTTCGCCAATGGCTTCAATATCTTGAATCACACCAATTTCATTGTTCACGTGCATAATAGACACAAGAACAGTGTCGTCACGCATTGCGGCTTCAAGCTTGCTTAGGCTGATAAGACCATTTGATTCAGGCTCGAGATAAGTCACTTCAAAACCTTCACGCTCAAGCTGACGGCAAGTATCCAGTACGGCTTTATGCTCAGTTTTGCTAGTAATGACGTGCTTACCTTGTTTTGAGTAGAAGTGAGCTGCGCCTTTGATCGCTAGGTTATCTGATTCTGTTGCACCAGATGTAAACACAATTTCACGAGGGTCGGCATTCAACAATTCTGCGATTTGCTCACGCGCGGTATCAACCGCTTCTTCTGCCTGCCAACCGTAGCGATGAGAACGTGACGCTGGGTTACCAAAGGTACCATCCATCGTCATGTACTGAACCATTTTCTCAGCGACACGTGGATCTACCGGGCAAGTTGCCGAATAGTCTAGATAAATAGGCAGTTTCATTCTTCACTCCAATGTAAACTTTTTGGCCGCTTAAGAGCGGAAATTTACACCGATGGGCGCGGTGTTAATTGTTTTGTTAGCCAACCCATGATTTACCGCAAGATCAATATCCTGACGGTCGGAAATTTCGATGACTTCATTATCACTCATGAGCTCGCCAAGCGTGATGTTGTTTAGGAAGTCTGTAATGCGCGAACTCAGGTCACGCCAAAGTGTATGAGTAAGGCAGCGAGTGCCGCCTTGGCAATCTCCTTTGCCCTGACACTTAGTTGCGTCAACCGATTCGTCAACGGCCGCGATCACCGTTCCAATTGAAATGGTAAATGCGTCTGCGCCAAGACGGTAACCTCCGCCAGGACCACGAACACTCGCAACCAAACCTGCTTTACGCAATTTGGAAAAAAGTTGCTCTAAGTAAGAGAGCGAAATCCCCTGACGCTCGGAAATATCTGCCAGAGGTACAGGACTTTTTTGCGAATGCAGTGCCACATCCAGCATTGCCGTTACCGCATATCTTCCTTTAGATGTCAGTTTCATATCACACCGTATCCACACTGTTTGTAATGATACGGATTTTTCCATACCCGACTAAAATGGTCAAGTATTTATTTGACTAAAATAGTCAGGTATTCATCCCTATGAATAGCAGGGATACTATTGCTTATTGATGCTCTTTTCTAACGAAGTCAAAATGCCACGCAAAATGTTCAACTCTTGCGCTTCTGGACGAGCTCGGCTGAACAGTCGGCGCATTTTATTCATGACTTGGTTAGGTTGATCAGCTCGCACAAATTCGGTTGTCAGTAACACTTTCTCTAAGTGCTGATAAAACAGTTCAAGTTCACTGTGGCGTGGGTATTCCGCAGTTTCTTGCGTTGGATACTGGCTTTGTTGATGACGCAAATAAGCCATACGAACTTCGTAACTTAAGGTCTGTACTGCCATCGCGAGATTCAATGAGCTGTATTCTGGGTTTGCAGGAATACAAACGTGATAATGGCAGCGTTGAAGCTCATCGTTTGTGAGACCAGTACGCTCACGGCCAAACACCAAAGCCACATGACTCGTTTGCCCCTCTTGGACAAACTTTTCCGCACATTCAAACGGTTCCAACATCGGCCATTCAAGGGTACGAGAGCGGGCACTCGAACCGACAACCAGCGCACAATCGGCCACCGCTTCTTCTAACGAATTCACCACTAAGGCATTCAATGCGATATCCGCCGCTCCCGATGCCAAAGCGATGGCTTGAGCGTCAACCTCACATTCAGGCTGAACAAGCACAAGCTGCGATAAACCCATCACCTTCATGGCACGAGCTGCAGACCCAATATTTCCGGAGTGAGAGGTACCAACAAGGACGACTTTTACTTTATCTAACATGCAAACTTTCAATGGCTGATTTCAAACCGCGGGATTTTATCATAGTTTTTTCCCACACCCTATATTGGATATGATGAGAACAGGCCTCACGCCCTCTCTTCCCTTTTTCATGTAAACGATTTCTTGAGTTTCGTCACACCAGTCAACCTCAAAAGAACAAAAATTAACCACTTCCCTTTTGGGTTTTCTCTGGTATACTCCCCGCCGCTTTTATTTGTTCTTTAACATCCGTTGGGAAAATCGTATGCATCCAATGCTAAACATTGCTATTCGCGCTGCGCGAAAAGCAGGTAACCATATTGCTAAATCACTAGAAAACGTTGAGAAGATTGAATCTACACTAAAAGGCACAAACGACTTTGTGACTAACGTAGATAAAGAAGCTGAAACAATCATCATCGACACCATCAAGAGCTCATACCCTGAGCATTGCATCGTGGCTGAAGAAAACGGCCTGATCAACGGTAAAGATAAAGATGTGCAATGGATCATCGACCCACTGGATGGCACGACAAACTTTGTAAAAGGTTTGCCTCACTTCGCTGTTTCAATCGCGGTACGCATCAAAGGCAAAACCGAAGTTGCTTGTGTATACGACCCAATGCTAAACGAGCTATTCACCGCTCAACGTGGTGCTGGCGCTCAACTTAACAACGCACGTATCCGCGTTAAACAACCAAAAGACCTTCAAGGCGCAATCATCGCAACAGGTTTCCCATTCAAGCAAAAGCAACACTCAGAGTCTTACTTCAAGATCATGTCTGCGATGTTTGTAGAAGTGGCAGATTTCCGCCGCGCTGGCTCAGCTGCACTTGATCTATGTTACGTGGCAGCTGGCCGTGTAGATGGTTACTTTGAGCTAGGCCTAAAACCTTGGGATATCGCTGCAGGTGAACTGATTGCTCGTGAAGCAGGCGCGATCATCACTGACTTTGCTGGCGGTACAGAATACATCAAGTCAGGTAACGTTGTTGCATCAAGTGCTCGTGGTGTTAAATCACTACTGAAACACATCCGTGAAAACGGCAACGAAGCGATTCTTAAGTAATCTCTAGCCCGTCACGCTGATTACTTTTGAATAAGCCCTCGCATTATGCGGGCAATGTAGATCAGATAAGGATCGGTTGACCGATCCTTCTGATGAGAGACAATCGGAAACCTGTTTATAGGTTTCCGATTTTTTATGTCTATCCAAAACTATTTTGCTGACTTTCTTGAAGAGAGTCCTGTTGATGTCGCTCAGCTAACCACCTTCTCCGAGCATATTCCTGATGAGTGGGTTGCTAAAGCGGCAACACTTTCCGATAAAGCGACAATTCGTCGACGTCGTTTACCTAGTGATATGGTTCTT
>NZ_NPKW01000539.1:0-1384 GCF_002265885.1 Vibrio sp. 03_296 | reverse complement strand
ATAGGTGCACTGATGGGCACGGGATACGCGCTGTTCTTAATTACGCTTTTTCACAAGATCGCTTCTTGTTATTGCTTTTATACTCTTTTCTTTGCCGTTAGCCTCTTTATGGCCAGTGATGAAAACGAGGCTATATCTTTGTGCAAGGTTACACCGTGTGCACCATCATCTGCTGCATGGAGTTTGATAGCATTTATACCTTTCACTACATGATGTTACGGATTCAAGAAACGCTAATTGGGCATCGTGGGTGTTTATCCTTGTCTACAAAACTGCTTTTGGCCGGTAACGACACAAAGTAAGTTCACTCAGCACTATGCAACGCTGCACACCGCACTGAAGACAGCGGTCGAACAGGCACAGCAGGGCACACTTTCTGGTGATGAGATTTTGCCCTTGCAACAATCGGTCTAAAACCAACTGCACCACCTATTGGAGCTACCAAACAGCGGCAGTTATGATTTGCAGTTCTATCAGCAAGAGTTGGTTAGAGCGGTTGCGTGAGATTCTGGTCATCACCCACTTACTCGAAAGTGTCTGTAAAGATCGTCACAACCTTCGCCCACTATTGCCTGAAGTGGCGCGCTACTCGCTCAGTTGATGCCAAAACGCCCATCACTCCGCTGATTCCATCACCGCTTTTTGAGCGCGCTCAACGCCACCTACAGCACAAGCCTTTCTCCTATCCTCGCAGCGTAAAACAGCACATTAAGGATGATGGTTTGAAAGTGCTGCAAGGCGTTTCGATGTTTGTGACGGCCGTTTTGCTCTGGATTTATCTCCCCGTCCCCGGAGGATTTGTCTTCCCGATGATCGCCGGTATTTTTGCCACCAACATACCGCCCCTTGCCACCCAGCGCGATCAAAGACGCCTTCTGGGGCACCATTGGGCTAGGCAGTTTCTATCTTGTTCAGTATGTGTTTCTTATGCCTTCTTTTTCGGAGCGTATTGGCAGTGGCGTAGTTTTACTTTATCAATGTTGTCGCCATTTGGAAGGTGTTTGATACCGCTCGGCTGGGCATCTTTCGCGTTCTTGCTGTGAACTTATTGCTGGT
The DNA here is from genome assembly GCF_002265885.1 of Vibrio sp. 03_296. Lineage (NCBI taxonomy): Bacteria > Pseudomonadati > Pseudomonadota > Gammaproteobacteria > Vibrionales > Vibrionaceae > Vibrio > Vibrio sp. 03_296. The sequence goes on along the minus strand of NZ_NPKW01000539.1, from coordinate 328 downwards.
GCTGTCTTCCAGTGCGCAAAACTTAACGCCCAGTTACAGTTTCAGTTTGCCCGCGATGATGGTTGTCTATGTGTTGCTTCTTTTGATTGATTTCCTCGTTTTTGCTGGCCTCTTCCACCCCAAAGCACGTTATCACTTACCCCACTGATTCCACCGCCGACCACTCCACACCGGGATGGTCGGCTTACGCTTAATTTTCTCCTCGCTTTTCTTCTCTCCTCAATTTTCTTGCTATCCGTTTTAGTTATTTCTCGCCCTTCCCTTCGGCTTGAGAACGGACGAAATTTTTTGTGCGTCGACCGGATTTTCATTGAGAGTATGTGTTTAG
>NZ_NPKW01000538.1:0-544 GCF_002265885.1 Vibrio sp. 03_296 | reverse complement strand
AACCTAAAACACAATTGCAAAGGTTAGATAAACACAGTGATTGCTAGAAGTAATTATGTTCTCGCTGCCTAAACATTGAGGTCGACCGAGTTTTACGTATTTTGGTGCTCTAAGCATTGCGCATTGTTTCATAATACTTCCTTCCGTACGGAGGACATATGGATCAAATCAAAGTTACCAATGCGATTGTTACATTTCTTCTAGGTCTCGTTATTGCGGTAACGGTTTCAGGAGGAGCCTTTCTTACTACAGCCATTAAGTATCCTTTTGACTTTATATTTATTGGATTAGGTGGCTTTTTAGCGTTTGGAGTATCTCATTTCTCGGTCAAATATATGCAGAGAGGCTTTTGGAAGAGTCTGTATTGATGTACTTACTCTACTATTATGGCTCGTTTGGCTTATTTCGGATGGCCATGCTGCAGGGTGGGCCCACAGCGAAGGGACTCTTAGAAAAGTTATGATGTCGACAAATGTATATTTTGATATTCAGTTATTTTCTGTTGTTTATTCCACTTTTTGTTTATTGCTTTGACAATTACTCA
>NZ_NPKW01000537.1:0-1155 GCF_002265885.1 Vibrio sp. 03_296 | reverse complement strand
AAGGTAGCGATAAAACGCATCGTTGGCGATATGGCCCGCCATTGAGCGGAACAGGTTGTTGAGGCCATCAACCACCTGAGTCATTTTCGCTGTCTCAGGGTTAAACTGTTGCAGCGCCAGCATCATGGCGTCCATGGTCAGCGGCAGTTGCTTAATGTTGTCCACCATCAGCGTGAGGCTCTTCATCGCGCCCACTTGCTCACGCCCTTGATCAAGAGACAGTGAGGGTTAGGCTAAAAACGCGTTGATGGTATGGGCAAACTGCTGGCCCAAGAGATCGGAAAAGGCTGCCACGTTTCCTGCGTTGTAACGAACGTAGTAGGCTGCGCGAACGTATTCGCCCAAGTTTTCAATGGCGCGCGCTTGCTCGGCTTCGCCTTGATACGCTTGTACCGCTTGGTGTAGTGCCACCTGAATGCGGCTTAAGCTCGCTTCGCTGTAGATGTTGTTCAACGTGTCAACTGAGGCAGAAAACCAACCACTGTAACAGGCGTAATCTGCGCTGGAGATGGCAGCGGCAAGATCGGGCGACTGCTGCAATTGGCAACATCGCATTGGTTGTGCAAAGAAGCACCAGAGACCGATGCGAGTAAACAAGCCAGAGCCAAACGGCGACGAGGGAAAGGAAGAAGAGACATAACCACACTCATTGATTAGTAAAATGATTTGAGCGGTGTGTTATATGCCCTGCGCGTTATGAAATGAAGTACTGTCTCATAAATTTTATGAGCTCAGTTCAGAAAATAGATTTATTACTCTAATTTATAGATCTGACGGCATGAATTTTACTCGTTGAAAACGTTAATAAAAGATTAAATAAATGGAACGAAGTAACGYATAAACAGAGTCAACTTTGACTCAAAAACACGCTTTTGCAGCGGGAAAAAGTTTGCGGTAACGTGTTTGACCAGTGAATAAGGAGTCAACGTTTGAGACTAGTTTTTATTTACGACATRGSMAACCCTGTTTAATGCCGAGCAAAAATTACAAGGGCACTGCAATTCACCATTAACGGAAAAAGGTCAGCGCCAAGCATTGAGTGTGGGCCGAGTATTGCAAGCCCATCTTGAGTCAGGCTCATATCACGTCTATTCCAGTTCGTTGGGCCGAGCGTTGCAAACGGCAGAGATCGTTTGTCAGCAGCTAGGCTTTGCA
>NZ_NPKW01000536.1:0-753 GCF_002265885.1 Vibrio sp. 03_296 | reverse complement strand
CCGCTGATGCTAAAAAGCGGGCGTTTCCACGCGCTTTGCCGCGGGGGTAGGAAGCCGCGGCGTCAACGGGGGGGCGAATTGAGTGCCTCCGGTGATGGGCGCGGGGGCGTTCATTATGGCCTCTTACACGCAGATTCCTTATGTCGATATTGTCGCGGTGTCATTTGTCCCTGCTTTGATTTACTTTCTGTCGGTGGCGTTTTTTGTGCGCATCGAAGCCAAACGCAGCGGCGTGCAGAAAATCACCACCAGTGATGAATCATTGGGCAAGGTGCTGCTGTCTGGTTGGCACAATCTGATCCCTCTGGCGGTGCTGGTTACCTTATTGGTACAGGGCTTTACTCCGACCTACGCGGCCGGTTTGTCTATCCTTTCGGTGGTGGTGGCGTCTTGGTTCTCGAAAGACCACAAATGGGCCCAAGAGATCATCGATGCACTTGCCCAAGGGCAAGAACATGGCGACGACTGCGGTCTTGCTGGTAGGCATTGGCTTGGTGATCGAACGATGATCATGCACCACCGGGATTGGCAATACCTTCTCATTGGATTGATCAACGGTTGGTCGCAGGGGGACTTGCTGATCATGCTAGTGCTGATTGCATTGGCCTCACTGGTGTTGGGCATGGGCCTGCCAGTTACCGCGGCTTACATCGTGTTGGGCACGCTCTCTGCCCCTGCCTTGTATCAATTGATTGCGGAAAACCAGCTGTTGAGCCTGATGTCGGCGGGGCAATTGCCAGAACAAGCGAAAGC
>NZ_NPKW01000535.1:0-497 GCF_002265885.1 Vibrio sp. 03_296 | reverse complement strand
GCGGTATTTCCCCTGCCAGATGCTCTATTTAAGGCGAAAAATCGCCGTCGCCGCCGTCGTTCGAGGCGCGAGATGATGTTGCGTGATATTCGGCAATTTCTCCAAACCAAAGAGATCGCCGCATTCAAGCTTCCTGATGAACTGTTTGTGGTCAAATCGTTGCCAAAAACGGCCGTAGGCAAAATCGACAAGAAGCGCATTTTGAGCACCATTCTGCCGTAATGGTTCTACAACCTATTGGTCGAAAAAGAAAAACACGATGAGGGTAGGTGACCGTATGGTAAAGAAATGGTTGTGTGTGGTTGTATAAATGTTGTTAATGATATACATTCTCATTTATGTTTTATGTGGTTTCGAAATGAACAACCACTGAAATAACCTGTTTGTCTGTGCCAACCGCTTCGAGGCGGCGCACATAAAGCAAGGAATTCAATCGAAAGGAAATAACCGTGGCATCATTGAAGAAACCAGAAGCGTGTGAAAGCCTCTAATGATAT
>NZ_NPKW01000534.1:0-985 GCF_002265885.1 Vibrio sp. 03_296 | reverse complement strand
CGCATGTTTAAGAAACATCGTGGAGTCACGCCCAAAGAGTACCTGCAGCGTTTCCACGATGTTCGTTAGTCGTTCAACGGGTAGAAACCATCGTTCCCATACGCTGATGCGTAATTTGGTTGTGGAATTAGGCCCTCTTGTTCATCCACACCCACTAATGGCCCCACAACGGTTCGATAGGGCAAGATGCCCGCCCAAACGGGGCGATCGAGATCGCTGCTATCGTCATTGACACCAAATGCACTGATTTTCACCGACGCTTCTTCCAATCCGATGGCCAGCAGCTCGGTGGCATTGAGCTCTTTTTCGTTACTTAAGCGAACCTGCTCGGTGCGACCRGGGGCAATCTGCTCAATAAAATGATTCAACAAGCGATCCTTTTCTGTATTCTCTTCTATCACGTTAAATTGACCAAAAACCACCGCGCTTCGGTAGTGCGCACTGTGGTGAAAGGCAGAGCGTGCCAACACCCAGCCATCGAATAATGTAAAGGTCAGGCAGGTGTTTTGCCCTGATCTCAGTGCTTTGATTAAGCGGCTGTTCCGTGACGCCGATGAATATAGTACTTGATTGATCGACACGCCAAAGCAATGCTCGGAATGACAATGGGTCCCGAGGCATCCGAAATGGCGATGTGAGCGATCAAGCTTTCATCAATGATCCGATGTAACTGCTCGACGTCGTGCACTGCTTACGTTGCCGCTTTTTAATTTGAGTTCCTGTCCGTTGCTGACAACATACTTCTCTCCCTTTAGCTGCTCGTGCGAAGTGCTTAGATGACAAGCACAATAAATACAAATTGGTCTATCTATAAGGTCCAATTTTGATTTATGTTTAGATCCAATTGGAAAAGGGACTGACCATGCTACCGATTGAAATCGGCGATCTGACACTGACGCCAAAAACAGGAGTGTTACAGCGAGATCTTTACGACGCTATTCGAGAAAAATAACGCGCGGCTTGGAATAAGCAGGGGCGCTTGCCT
>NZ_NPKW01000533.1:0-1158 GCF_002265885.1 Vibrio sp. 03_296 | reverse complement strand
TTCTGTTTGATGCTGTCTTGATTACGGTTCATAGGTAATTGAGGGTTGGCTCCCCATTCCGTCCATGAACGTCGTAGACAGACAAATTTTTGTAACCGATTAGGTATGCACCTAATAACAAAATACATGCAGTGACCCCCGAGCCACAACTGAAAATGATCGGTTTACTCTGCTCCAATGGTAGCGGCTCGAAAGCCTCTTGCAAACCAGAACAAAGGTTTAATATGGCCTTTGTCCAAGAGTTGYGAAAACGGCAAACACAGGGAGCCCGGAATGTGGCCACTGCGTATGCCTTCTCTGGGTTCTGGAACCTGAGCTAAAACCGATTCCATAGATCGTGCATCGACAATTGAGGCGGAGCGCAAATTACTGTGCTGCAGAACAATATCGGCATTTAAGAAATAATCTGGATCAATTTGTCCTTTGAATGTGCCAATCTGTGATGCTGCTTCAAAGTTGTCTTGGGTTTCAAAGCCTGCGTCAATCCAAGCTTTTAGACCGCCATTGAGCACTTGAACGTGATGATGCCCCATCGCTTTAAGCATCCACCACGCTCTTGGCGAGGCGTAAGTGCCCGCGTTCATCGTAGACCACGATATGGCTATCATTGTTTAAATCCGATCTGCTGTGCTTCTTCATTGAGGTTGCTTGATCGGGCATCATATGAGGCAAAGCACTGGAAAGATCGCAGAACTCGTGGTCGTAATCGAATCGACGAGCACCAGGGATGACCTTGCCGAAAATTTTGGGCTCAGCATTGGGAATCGTGAACTCCATGCTGGCATCTAAAATGACCAAATTTTGTTGTTTAATCTCATTCAGTTCACTGGCAGAAATAAGCGGGGACATAGAGTGATTTCCTTATGGTTTCTGACATTCAATAAAGTGATAGCGAGGTTGCTTGGTGAGCGCATTTGTTCCTTTCGCTAAAAGCACTTGCGCAGGTGGCAGACAATCATTGTCCGGGTTTTGACTGCCAATCTCAGCACGCTGGAGTCTGGGAGCTTGACCGTTAAATAACGTCGATGCCCGTCTAAAGATTGAGTTAACGTATGGCTAAGCAGTATTGCGTGAATCCTCTCATTATCCGGCTTATCTCTTAGCAGGTGTTGCAGCGAGATAAGCAAAGCGATGCCTGACAACAGTAATCCAAATCCT
>NZ_NPKW01000532.1:0-565 GCF_002265885.1 Vibrio sp. 03_296 | reverse complement strand
AATTCTTATATTCTGCCTTTTAATTGAGCTTGCAGGCGAGAGTGATTCCTTTTAAAGAACGATTTCGTCTTATCTATATAAAATAAGTAGGGGAAATTTATGACTGAGAAGTTTGTTCAAACAGTATCTAGCGTTAACTACAATAAAGGTGTTTTTTCTCTTTATTTCGTCGGTCAGGATCAAAAAAACATGGCGAACGGCGTCATGGCTGAAAGCGATAATGATCTTGAACTTAAGCAAGTTGTCCATATGCCTGCCTCTGGTTTTATGTATATGGTATCGATGATTAAGAACATGCTAGAAGATCCAAGAATGGAAGCTGAATTCGACAAGCTTGTTGCAGCCGGTTTTCTACCAGCAGGTGATGCTGCGGTAAATCAAGCGGAAGAATCACCAGCGGAAACTCTCGTGGAAGAGAAAGCCGCTCCGAAAAAACGCACTTCCCAAGCAAAAAAAATAACAGCTATTGGTTGATATAGGGCAGATGGTCTATTACACATCAACCAGCAAATCTCACATTAGCGCAAATGCAACAGATGATAGGTGGTGTCATGCTGCTCAGCCA
>NZ_NPKW01000531.1:0-750 GCF_002265885.1 Vibrio sp. 03_296 | reverse complement strand
AGGTCAATAATTGTCTGCGGGCGTACGCTACCATCTAGGTGGCAGTGCAAATCGATCTTCGGCAGGTCAAAGTAATTCATGAGTCTTCTCTTTATAAAATTTCGGATAAAGCGACAGACTTCATAATCAAGAGTTTAAGGCTCTTGGTAGAAACTCCCAAACCATATCATTAGGATTATATGAAGCGTTGATCGCCGAAAGTCTAGCACCTGTTTTTCGCCTCAGCAATGTGACAAAGGGCTTTTCATAGGGAAGTTCGATTTTTTGATAGACTCTATCGATATCTGTTGATTGGAAACGCTCAACAAACCGCTAGAATGAAACAAATTATTTCAAAAGGTTACTCTGTATGTTTCACGCCCATGTTTATTACCCCTGATTCGTCGTCAAGATGCGTTGAAGATCCATCAGCAGATCCGCAATGAACGCCAAGATGTCACAGCGATATTTCCGCTGGTCGATCGTCTCGTTGGCCCGCATAAGATGCCGATGTTTGAACTGCACTTTCACGATAATCAACACGGTTTGATTGAATGGTTAGATTGCACATCGCGGCGATCTGTCCGTATTGATTCATCCGGTTAGTGACGAAGCATTTGCCTCGACCACACTGAACGCGCTCACTGGCTAGGCAAAGAACTTGGTATTTTTGAAGAAACGCTAAGTCGATTGAAACTCATCATGCTGTTTTTGTGCTTTTGCTCCTCTTTCTCCGTTGAATTTGTGCTAAACCTAGAGTGTGAGTAACAA
>NZ_NPKW01000530.1:0-923 GCF_002265885.1 Vibrio sp. 03_296 | reverse complement strand
GTTTGACCGCCAGTACCAACACCAGCACGCCACCGCTAATGCGGGAAAAGAGCCATTTTTATTGAGGGTCATGGGCTGCTCCTGAGTCCAAAAATCCGTGTTTCATCAGTTGAATATTGTGTTCAAACAAGCGGTTGAGAAAAGCTTCATTCAGTTCGATGCCGTGAATTGACAAGAGCGCTGGTGGCGCCATAAAAGGAAACACCATCAAGCTGATGAAGGTGATGCGCGCTAATTTGGCATCGACGCCTTGGCGCAATATGCCTCCTTCTAACAAGCGATCGAAGATCAACCCTTGCATCGGTTGGGTGATGTCGTTCATCATCTTTTCCATCAATTTGCGTTGGGTATCGGAGGGGGCCATGCGCATCACTTGCGCAATCAAGCGGGGAAACTGAGGTACTTTGACCATTTCTCGGTAATAAGTGCGCATGATATCGAGCAGGTTTTTCTCTGAACTTTCGAGCACCAGTGCTTGCATTTGTTTTTGCATCGGCGCGAGGGTTCTCGCAGCATGGTCTCTGAACAGCCCTTCTTTCTCGCAAGTAGTAACGGATCATGCCACATTCACGCCTGCTTTTTGCGCCACTAAGCGGGTAGAAACGTTGTTGTATTCCATGACGGTGAACAACTCGCGTGCGTAGTGAATCAGCATGTTGTCTCGTGTCATGTTGTGCGTTGGCCGTCCTCGGCGTGGGTTGAGTTCCGTCATCAGCCGCCCTTCAAAATTAAACGTGTGATTAATTATAGGCGGCTAAATTTGGCGGTGATACGCGAATAATTAATCAATATTTCATCAAGTGATTAATTACACAAAATAGTGTTGAATGGCGGCTATTTTGCAGGCGCGCCGACGGAGGCTCGGCGGATCAGCATGGGCATAAAGAGTTTGTGCTCTTTGCGATCCGGTGCTTCACCATTGG
>NZ_NPKW01000053.1:0-954 GCF_002265885.1 Vibrio sp. 03_296 | reverse complement strand
GACTCTTATTCTTTGGCGCTAGAAATTCAGAGAATAGCCTCATTCAATTGTCGGGTAAGCGCGAGGTTGTGGCGGTTGGCTCAATCAGAAATCCATTTCTAGGTTTTCAAACTTCAAACTGGATTTGCCAAAATTCTGAGCCTGATTATCAAAACTATGATTCATTTCGGTTTTCTACGTTTTGGCTTTTGTTTGTGAATCAAAGTCGAGTTAATCTTGGTTCTGATCAAACTTAACCCATTGAAGCTTAAGCATAACAAAGCGTTTAAGAGGGATTTGGCACGCGTGGCATTTTCGATTTGCGTTGGGTTCAGTGATTAAGTCGCTGTGCGGTAGCTTTGTGGTGCGTGCCTGCACCCTTAACGCGGCGTTATGTTTAATCACGTAAATCAGTTGGTTGCATCTCTTCTTTCATTCTCGGCTTTCTAATTTTGCTCTTGTCGGCAGTTAACCTCATTGGGCGCTGTTTCTGGACTCCAATTCATTGGGCGCGAAAAATTCTGAGAGTTGCCTCATTAAAGCTCAGTGCATTTGTGAGTCGAATAAAGCGTCTTTGTTTCAAAGTTTCAACTCCAGTTTTCGGCTTCTCACGCTAAAACTCAAAATCATTAGAATCAAATTTATGAGTTAATTCAGCTTTTTAGCGTCTGGTTTTGGTTTTCAAAGGTAACTCGAGTTAAGCTCTTGGTATCGCAAAACTTAACCCTTTGAGCCTTAAACATAACAAGGCGTTTAAGTGGGATTCATGCCGCGTGGCATTTTTAGTTTGCGGTGATTTTTGTGGTGAAAGTGGTCTGCAGAAGCTTGGTTTAGGCGGCATTCACCCCTTAACGCGGCGTTAGGTTAATCTATTCAACGTAGGGAGTAATAAATGGAATTTGTCCCCGTAAATATCGAAACGGAGGGGTGACTCTCGATTTGTGTGTTCAATTTCGTCGTGATGCACATCTCGTA
>NZ_NPKW01000529.1:0-805 GCF_002265885.1 Vibrio sp. 03_296 | reverse complement strand
AAGTTGCCAATTTCAAGAATGACTGCTTGTGCAGAGATAAGAGTGGTCACAAACGCCGTTGCGGCAAAGTTCAAGAGTGGGTTGAAATGACGATGTCCTATTTCTTGACGAACGATCATGCCGCAAGCCGAAGCCAAAATGTCATCGCAAACACGGCCAATCCCCCCCGCTAAACGAGCAAAAGAGGCGCAAGAGATGCCGATCATAAACACCACTAACCAGCGGTTGTAACGCTCTGGACTGATATTATTCAGTTTTCTCTGAGCCATCATCGGATCAAGCATCCCTTTTCCATCATGATGCAAATCCGTCTGAATTTCGGTGACCGCTTTCATATTGATACCACGATCGACGCAGCTCCGCGTGGTGGTAATGCAGTGACCATCCATCACAGTGGTGACACACACGTTGGCAGAGAGCGCCACTTCGACTTCGCTGACGCCAGATGCAATACCAATGCGGCGCATAATATCGCCCACCAAGGTACTTTCCGCTCCATGCGCTAATAACATCTGCCCCGCTTGTGCGACCAACCGAGAGATGGCTCGCTGTGTTGATGCCATACACTTCCTAATTCCTTTTGATCGGACCTGTTAATTGAAACAAAAGGCAAAAGCGCCTCGAAAAACAAATATTCTGCCCGAAAAAAACGGACTAAACATGATTTAGATGCAAAAAGCCGCAAATAATATTGCGGCTTTTAATCGTAATATCTCGATTACTCACGAACGTAGATAACGTGACCGTCATCTTCTTCATCGTCCCAGTCATCCCAATCGTCGTCATCATCTTCAGTGATAACTTC
>NZ_NPKW01000528.1:0-1368 GCF_002265885.1 Vibrio sp. 03_296 | reverse complement strand
CACCCCACTTCGGTTTGACTAAAACCCCCGCTTTAATGAGGAAGGGCATTTGAAAAAGAAACTGTACTAAACCACCCAGAAACACCCCTATCGCCAAACCTACCTCTGGTTGAGCCATGATCGGTGATATGTACCATGCACTGAGAATGATCATCACGTTGAGAAAAACGGGTGTAAATGACGACACCGCGAATTTGCCCATGGTATTGAGAATCGCTCCAGACAAAGCAACAAAGTGATAACCAAAGATAGGGAAACGTAATTTTGAGCATAAAGCTGGCAAGCTCAAATTTTTCCGCAGCTGGCCCACCATGTAGCCAGTCAATAAACCATCCCGCGCCAAATAATGCCGTGACAACGCCAGAACCAAGCACCCCTAAAATCGTCACAATGGAAACGATCACTCCGAGCGTCCCTGATGCTTTAGCGATGAGATCCCGTGTTTTGTTTAGATCGCCACTGGCGTGGTATTCCGTTAGCACAGGAACAAAACGCTTGAGAAAAAGGCCCCCTCAGCGAAAAGCCTTCTTTAAAAAAGTTCGGAATTTTGTTGGCAAAGAAAAAATACGTCGGCACTGGCACCTGCGCCCATTAAATTGGCGACAACCACCATCGCGCACTAAGCCTAAAACACGAGAAACCAACGTCATAGCGCTGACGATCATGCCGGACTTGAGTAGTCGTTTACTCACTGTAACCTCGAAATATCACCGTAGCTTAACTTTTATCCGTCTTTTGTTAGGACAGACGCGGATATTTATTAGACATTGGTCTAAAAATGCTGATACGAATCCCCGCCATCTTAACCGCGTATGCCCTTTCTTACCAAAACTTGTTTTGGTCGCGATTGGGTTTTGCACAAATCATTTGACAATCGGGCATAAATGAGGGATATTCCTCGCCCTTAAATTGTCACCGAACTAAAGTTTTTGGGAGTTAGACCCTTGGCAATAACAATCTGCTAGAGCGCGCTATCCAAGCTGAGAACGTCGTCAGCACAATGCTAGCCGTCGTTCAATGATGCGCACTTACATGAAAAAAACTGTTGCTGCAATCGCTGCTGGCGATAAAGAAGCTGCAACTGCTGCATTCGCTGTAGTTACACCGATCCTAGACCGCATGGCGACTAAAGGCCTTATTCACAAGAATAAAGCAGCTCGTCACAAGTCTCGTTTCGCTGCACAAATCAAAGCTCTTTAATAGAGTCTCGATTCAGTGAAAAAGCCGGCTTTATGYCSGTTTTTTATTGCTATCAAATTACCCATATAAAAAAGCTGGCTTGTAAACCAGCTTTTCTTTTCTACACGGCACGCAAAGGCATTATTCTTCACAATAAAGACTATGCAGCAGTTTAATCATTGCTTTTAC
>NZ_NPKW01000527.1:0-565 GCF_002265885.1 Vibrio sp. 03_296 | reverse complement strand
CCAATCGCTAACGTGCCGTAAGTGGCGTTCATTTCGCCTTTTTCTTGTAATGATTTCACGGCAAAAACGGTACTGGAGAAGGAGAGTGCGAAGGCAAGCAAGACTAGGTGGCCAGTTTCCATCTCTGCCAGAGAAGAAATCCCGAGAAATTTTAGTCCAACAAACGCTGCGGTAAACAGTAATGTCGACAGAAGGTTATGAGCGGTCGCTCCTGCCCATATCTCTTTAGAGAGTAGGGTTTGATTTCCAGTTTAACCAATGGTAAAGAGCAGTAGTGTCACCCCAAGATCGGCGAGTGTGGTGATCGTTAGATTACTTTCAAACCAAATGACATGCAGCGCAAACCGCAAGCAGAAAACCGACAAGTGGAGGTAAGTTGCACTTTAGTGCTAAAAAGCCCGCCACAAAAGCGGTGGTTATCAAAATTATTTCCATGGTGCGCGCGTGACTTCCTTCAGATGTAAAAAGGGCTGTGTAAACACAGCCCAATTGTAACCTATGTAACTGGTTGATTGACAGGTGCTTTATTCACCCAACAACTTTTGTAACAAAACACCATTGAGCA
>NZ_NPKW01000526.1:0-505 GCF_002265885.1 Vibrio sp. 03_296 | reverse complement strand
TCCTGCTGAAATTCGTCTATACGATCGTCTGTTCACGGTACCAAATCCAGCAGCGGCAGATGACTYTGCTTCAACCATCAATCCGGAATCTTTGACGGTGATGAATGGCTTTGTTGAGCCAAGCTTAGTGGAAGCAGAAGCTGAAAAGGCTATCAGTTTGAGCGTATGGGTACTCTGTGCGGATTCTAAAGACTCCTCTAAAGAGCATTTGGTTTTCAACCGCACTGTAGGTCTACGTGATACTTGGGCGAAGATTGAAGCGAAATAAGCGCTATTAAGCTAAGAAAAACCAACTCATTGAGTTGGTTTTTTATTGGCGCAACAAAAAGCCAGCAATATGCTGGCCTTTAAAAACTATCGAGCGTCGATATCAGCTCTTACGTTTATGCGCGTCTGGATTACCTTTGCATGAGCCATCGCCACACTTGCCGTAAAGGTAGAGGCTGTGGTTTGTCAGTTGAACATTATAAGCGGCGGCGATTTCTTTTTGGCGCTCTTCAATAAT
>NZ_NPKW01000525.1:0-1028 GCF_002265885.1 Vibrio sp. 03_296 | reverse complement strand
ATTGGTACGCTTGGCGTAAGTTGCTCCCCACTTCCTCATCACACAGTAAAAGATCAAACTCGCAGCTGAGCTCATCCAACGCCGCTGGTTGATAATTTCCAGGTAACACAATGGCTTTGCCACTAAAGCACAACGCAAAAAAACCAATGGCAAATTGGTAGCTGTTGGCGGACGCAACAGGGCAACTCGTTGTGCTTCTATTTGCTTCATTGTTCGCAAGTGTATGCATCTTGGCACGAGAACGATGACCAATCATGGTGTTCATTTAGGGAAAACGCGACTTGGTGTCGTGGGGCTCTGCCGTGATGAAACAGCGTAGCGAGTGAATGAAATGGTAGAGGGTGACTCATCTAATGCTCAGTCCTTGCGAACAAACTGGCGAACGATCCATTCTCCAGCAAATAAACTTCCGGCGGCTAAATAGCTAATAAAGCCGTTATACAGTGTCCAACACCTGTAGTGGTTGAAACAGGTGTATAAAGGACATACTTGCATTGTGAGAAAAAACCAACACCACACTTTCGTGACTGTGCGAGTATAACGAACGCCACTTTCGGGTAACTCGGGCTCTTGCAGACGAGCCAATCGCTCTATAATCGTTTGAGGCTGAGTTAAACTCGAGGCAAAAAGCGTCAACATGGCGAGGTTAACGATCACGGGATAAAACGTCAGCCAACCTTGCTGTTTGAATATCGCGCCCAGCGTAACCAGCACCACACCGATCACTCCGCTTATCACCGMMAGTGTTTGAATTCTTTAAGCTTGGCTTGATGGCCGGAAAGGATTCTGAGCAGAAACACAATGCCTAAAAGGAGTGCGACCACTTCTAAGCCAAGCTTATCGATACCGAAATAGACGGCAAAAGGGTAGGTAAGCAATACAATTGCAGACAAAACTGTCAGCAATGTGCGCATCTCTTATTCCTTTACAAGTTCAACGACAGCGTCAACGACGTCTTGAACTGTGCGTACCGCTTTTAAACTCTTCGGGTTGGATTTTCTTCCTGTGCTACTTTCCTGTCAGAGCAA
>NZ_NPKW01000524.1:0-750 GCF_002265885.1 Vibrio sp. 03_296 | reverse complement strand
CTCATTGTAAGGTTCAAGCTGTAAGGCTTGCTCAAGCAAAAGGCTTACCTCACCACTCATTTGCTGAGTATCCGAAGGTACAGTACAATGCGGTTGCTTTTGCCGCAAGTTGAGTAGAGGACGGCTGCTCGGTCAGCTGTATTGCATAGTCGAAACAGATCAAAGCAGCATCCAACTCTTTATTAAGCAGGTACCCTTGCCCAAGTTGAAACCACAACTCCGCATCATTCGGATTCTCTTTTTAAATTGAACTTGCAGTTGCGTCCATCAAGTCCTTCCACCCGTCATGCTCTTTAACATCGTATTTTCTGGCTTTGGTTCAGGGCGGGAGCTCTGCAGTACACCATAGGTAATCACAGCACCAACCAGCGTTAAGAAGCTAAGTAGATACCATTGTTTCGCCGCCCATTTCGCGGCCGCCATCCAGATACTGATACAGAAAAACAGCATCATAATTGTCGCGATAATTAACCAGCTATCCATATGATTATCCTTTAGAAAATGAGCATTCAGCTTAGCAAACTTTTTCAGCGCCCGCTTTGACCCATTGCCAACTTCCTATCGACAAAAAAGAAAAAAGCCAGATAGTTTGCACTATCTGGCTTTGTTATGTCGTTGCTAAGCAAGATTACTCTTGGTCGGCTGCGTCATCGTTGTCTGCTTGAGGAGCTTGTGTCTGAGGTGCTTGCTCAGTTGCTTCCGTGCGTCCACTTCCTTCGCCTTCTGGCAGCTCAGTTTCTTCAACTTCAT
>NZ_NPKW01000523.1:0-555 GCF_002265885.1 Vibrio sp. 03_296 | reverse complement strand
GTGATGTTTCCAGCTGCGCCCTTTTTTAGCCCTCACGCCAAGATATCGAATTTCTTATCTTGACCAAGATGTGATGAATGACTTCAAACTCACTGGACAGTTTATGTTTGGATCGACTTTCTCGTTAGAGGTATCAGCAGGCTACAACACCTACCGAGATTCTGAACAGTTTAATGGACAAACTGCGGTAAAATTTGCTTTTTAGCCGCAAGAGCCAATGCACTCTTCTCACGCGAAAGACAAAAAAAGAGCACCTCAATGGGTGCTCTCTCATTATGAAACCTAGCCGTTATAGCCCGCCTTCCTGCTGAGCTTGCTTTACTAATGTCCTGACGTTGAGTTCCTTATCTGTTACCACTTTATTTCCTTTTCCTGAGTTTGTTCAACAGCTTGTGGAACAAATACAAAGTACTTATTAATAGTCATCTTAAGAACCTTCGGTTGTAATTTAAATCACCTTCCCGGTAAGCATTTAACAACATCGACTCACAAACGAATCGACTCCAATGTTGGCGGTTTCAAAAAWTAGAGGATGTTTAAATATTAAACATCCTC
>NZ_NPKW01000522.1:0-1369 GCF_002265885.1 Vibrio sp. 03_296 | reverse complement strand
GAGCTCAGCATCGAACTTGACGACAAGCGTCACTATTGGCTTGATCCCAGCCGATTATCTCAAGTGTTGTTTAATCTCATTGGTAACGCGGTGAAGTTCACTCAGCAAGGTCAGATTGATATTCGTGTGAGCCTAATAGAGTGAGTTATCCATCTCTGTCATAGACACAGGGATTGGCATTCGAGAGAGACAAAATTAGCTCTTTGTTCACCGCGTTTAAACAAGCAGATAGCTCAATTACCATGAAAATTTGGAGGCACGGGCCTAGGGCTTGCCATTACAAAACACTTGGTTGAGCTCATGTCAGGAACAGTTCTGTGTTTCTAGCCAGTTTGGTAAGGGCTCGACATTTGATTGTGCAAATTCCAGTTAAAAGTCGCAAGCTAATTCGTTTGAGCCAAGATGGCACGACTAGCAAACGCGACAGAGCATTGAATGTGTTAGTCGTAGAAGATACACATTCCAATCAAATGGTTATCCAACTGCTTTTAAACAAACTTGGCCACAACGTATTTATTGCCAATAACGGAAGTGAAGCGATTGAGTTCATCGAGTCCAACACGGAGTCTCTGGATGTGGTGTTTATGGATGTGTCAATGCCAGTCATGGATGGACTCACAGCAACAAAAATTCTACGAGCAAAGGGATTTGAAGTGCCAATTATCGCTTTAACAGCCCATGCATTAGCCAGCGATAAACAAAATTGCTTAGACGTCGGTATGGACAGCTTTGTTGCTAAGCCCGTACGAAAACAAGAACTCGCCAACGCGATTGAAGCCTTAATCGTATAACCAATATAGAACCTTAAATCTTTGATTAATAAGGTTCTATATTAGGTATTTTATGGTAAATACAAATTATGTTTAATCATGAATCAGAGCATTAATACCAGTAAAGGGGAGCCGAGACAGAAACATTTCACGTAGCGCTATATATCATTTAACATAACGTACATAATACGAAGTTGGCCATTTCTAAATTTGTCAGAGCAAAAGCCCCGTAAGCCATTGAAATACCTGTTAAACCTAGCCCGTTATACTTTTTGCGTATGTCTTCCATGTCTTGCTGTGCTTCGTAACTCTTGGCTTTGTCTGCTGCTAAGTAAACTAATACCGTTTCTGTGTCGGCTCCCACTTCCTTAGCAAGAAATAGCGCTTCGTTTTCAGTTAGATAACGCTCACCATTTCTTATTCCTGATAACTTTTGCACGCTTATTCCTAAATCGTGCGCGATTTGTTTGTCATTGAATGTAATTCTTAGCGTTTTTATACGCATCTAACAGTTGGTTTATATACATTATAAATCTCACCGTTTCTAGTTAACCTGATTCTAGCTTAATTATCCGCAAATACGTGTATTTACATTACGC
>NZ_NPKW01000521.1:0-663 GCF_002265885.1 Vibrio sp. 03_296 | reverse complement strand
GGCTCTGACATCGCGACCGCACGAACCTTGGTGATGCGTTCCGCTGTGAGTGGGTACGATTGATAAAGAAGATCTTCCACCAGCAGATCATCGTCTACCGCTTCGGTATGTTGGTAGTTAGCAAGCGAATCGACACGGCTTGAATAAGGCACTTGCCACGCTTGCTCCGTCATTTCTTGGATTTGAGTACATGTGTGCGCTGGTCAAATCACATCGCCACTTTTAGGTGCTAAGACTAACGCGATGTTGTCCGTTTTCGCGAAGGTGGTTTGAATCTCATCAAAGGCCTGTAATTGAGCATTACTGCCGTCAAAAAAGATATTGTAATCCCCACGAAAATAGAGATTTTTGTCCCCACCTGCTGTCGCGACAATGGCCATCAGGCTGATGATAAGGGTCCAAAAACTGAACCGCGTTGAGAACGCGAGCAGTGAAGTGCGTTCATTGGTTGACTGCTGAAGATGGTTCATCACACTCTCCATTTGTGACGTTTCGTCAATAATCTCTCTTTAAAAACCAGCAAATGCTGGTTAAGAGAGGAAGAATTTTGGAATCAAACAAAGACAATCAATCCCATTTTTGTTTTTCCAAGTTCATTTTTTGACGATTCGTCACTAAGTGTGAATTTAAAAACCAATCCTAAGATTGGCTTTGTTCCTTTAT
>NZ_NPKW01000520.1:0-1345 GCF_002265885.1 Vibrio sp. 03_296 | reverse complement strand
TTCGTCGCATGAGAAGCAAAAATGGAGTTTGATCCTAAAACCCACAAATTTTTGTGACCGTACACGGTGAAGGCTACATGTTTGCAGGCGACTAGGCGATGGCTTAGAAAGCCAAAAATTAACGAAACAAAAAAAGAGCGGTATTAAGCTCTTTTTTTGTTTCTGCAGATCATGATTCATCATTTTGATGCGCGATTCTCTGCCATGATTTGTTCGTCAGTAAGGAGCAAATCTCGCATGCCTTGCCATAGCTGGCCGAGGGTTTCATACCAGTAGCGCTCTGTTTGCTCAAGGTAGATGGCTTTAGGGGCATATCTGTCCCAAGCTTGAGAGATGTTCTTTTGCGCAAGGTAGTTTGTTGGCGTCGGGTAACGGCGTTATGCCAGCGTCATGAAACTCTTTCATTGCACGTGCCATGTGACTGGCTGAAGTGACCAAACCAGCTGTTTTGACGCACAAATGTCCGCTGCTTGTCGCAGCTTCTTCCCAAGTATCTTTGGCATCTTCAAGAAGAATAATGTCTGATTTCGCGACACCCAGAGCCAAAGCCACGTTTGCCATCATTGCCGAGCATGGCTGGTTTCTGAGCCGCCCTGCATAGCCCAGACAGAATCAACTTTGAGCCCGGATACATCTTTAAAATACGAATTCCTTCCTCGTAAACGCATCAACGAAGCACGGCTTAACTCAGACGTAGGGGGGATTTGATCATCCACCACATGGCCATTGCCCATACCATGACGTAATCGACGGTTTGTACTTCGGGTAGAAATACAGAGTATTGCCTTTCTAATGGCATTAATAACTTGCTGGCAACGGGTTGGAAAGAAACCAAGAATATCCCCAAAAAGGAGAATAATATGATGAAACACCCCGTTTTTTGTCTGGTACTAAACATAATCAGCATCAGACCAGCTAAGCCTATTAAAAGTAGTGCTGGCAAAGGCATTAACAGTCGCGAGGCACTTTTTTCAGCTCAAACATACAGAAATAGTCCGAAAAAACATCACTTGATAATAAAAATAAGAGAATGCCTCTTTATATCTGCTTTCCTTATGACAGAATAGCAGCACGATTAGATATGATAACTCAAGCTGCTGTGAACCAAGACCGTAATTTCGACGATATTGCCACAAATTGCAAAAATATTACGGGTCAGACAAAGGCGAGATTCGCCAAGTGATTGTTTGGGAAGATCTTCAACAATTGTTAGCCACCTTTGACGAGGCCAAACAGTCGCTAACCGTATTAGATGCGGGGGGCGGGTTGGCACAAATGTCACAAAAGCTTGCCAAACTCGGACATCACATTGCCTTATGTGATCTATCTTCTGAAATGCTGCAAT